>CAMWQV010000591.1 GCA_947176425.1 uncultured Clostridia bacterium | reverse complement strand
CACTTGTATCATCCATCTGTACTGTTTTTTCGTTTAGGTAACTTCGCTCAAAAGAGCCGCAAAAAAGTTCACATATTTTCTCATAATAAAGATCCGATCTACCTGCTCGTCATAAAATGAGAATGCATTTATCTGCGATTCAATCCCAAATTCTGGAACGGACTCCTCCACATAAACTTTATATTTTCTGTTTCGCCTCCATGGTGGGTGCCCTCTGTTGGCGCGGTACTGGCAAAGCGACAGCCTGTCATCCAAAATGTCGGCATAATATTTGTAGTCACTTTCATGCAGCATAACCAAGCCCCCTGATCATTTCTTGATATGAAACCTGTATTTATAAAATATTTCTTTATCTTGGCTGCCATTTATCTTTCGTGTTTTTTCTTTATTTTACCATATCCTTTGAGTTATTTCAACCGCATTATGACCCCACCCAGGGTGATTGAATTAGTAAAATTTTTATGAACATACATTTCCCAGGGAATACAGCCGGCTTTTTGCGGCGCTAAATGCGTAGATTATTAGTCCATTTAACACAATCAACAGTTTGGCTAAAGCTTTTTATTCCCCAGGCAGAACCGGGGGTTACGCTAAAGCAGCAATTATTTGCCGGGATCATTCTCCATGATCCCGGCAGAATTGTCTTATGGAACGACCAGCCAGTCATTCCAAATAATATCATATTGGTCGTTTTCGTCATAAATATCGGTGCGCATAAGTCGGATATAAACGCCCCAATACTCCCTGAAAACATCAATGTCAGCAGTAAAAATGCCGTCTTGCAGCGCAGGCGCACGCCGTGTTGCAACAGTTTTGCCGTTCACGGTCACATTGGTACTGCCGGGACGGAGAACAATCGTGACATCCCGGTATATACAGGTGACTGTTCCGTCAGACTGCCAGGTACAGGTCCCGCCTAATTTTTCGGTCAGTTCCCGAACCGGCACAGTATAACCGCTGCCTTCTTCCCCCATTGGCTCCATGCGTGTGACCGTAAAGGGATCCAAAGACGGGTCATGCTCAAAGGGGACCGGTTTGCCGCCGTCCACAGGATATTCCCTGTCAAACACAATCACAGAAGCAATATCGTCCAGGTTCTGTATCTCTATAAACTGATAATCCAGCCGGCTTGATCTCGTTTTTTCATCATAATAGCCTCTGTCCTGATCCATCAGCTGCGACTTTGTACGGACAGAACCGTCCTTCATACGCAGGAAAAAGTTCGGGCGGAAGCAGCTCAAGGGAGAATCTATAAACACAGAGCAGGTAAACGGCGTGAACCGGATTTCCCTGATCTTCAATATTTCTTCCGATTTTTCCCGAACCGACGGCGTATACTCGCGGATCCCCGCGCCGGAAGCGCCGATTTTTACGGTCATGGAAGGCGCGGGGGCAAACGGAAATTCCACACCGGATTCCATACAGCCGCAGCGGAAAAAGACTCTGCCGCCGGACACCGGCTGATTAAACCCGAAATCCACCGCGAACCGGCGGCAGTTTTCCACATCGGACTCGAGTTCATGGCTCCCCAGGCTGGAGACGCGTGCCTTGCTGCCGTCGGAAGGGGACACCCTTGCGCTGAAGGTATCCATATTGATAAAATCATCGCTGTACAGGTATGCCGCCGCCTCATCATTCAGGGCGGTTATGCTGACCGTCAGATACACGTTGGACTCGTCGGCGGCGGAACCTTCTACGGTTAAAGAATAGTTTTCGTCGCTGACTGTCCGGACGCCGCTGTCCAGATACTGCTCCCCAATAGCGGTATCTCCTTTGAACCATACAGATAAGATATCCCACTGCGCGGCGGCAAATGCGGTGCCGGTAATTGCGGCAGTGAGGACGGCGGCAAGCAGGACCGCCCCGAATTTATGTTTCATAAATCCATTCCTTTCCGGCTGTCCAACGTCCAGCGCGGCGTTTACCCGTGCTTTGACACGACCGCTGTCCAGAGCGGGGGGACTGCCGGGGCCTTGCACGCTGCGCCAGAGTTTATCGATCCGCGCCATCAGTCAGACCTCCTTTCGCCAAGACCTCTCTCAGTTTCCGGCGCGCCCGGCATAAACGGCTTTTCGCGGCGGTCACGGACAGATTCAGGTCTTTGGCAATATCTTTCAGTTTTTCTTCCTCGTAGTAGTAGCGGAGAACAAGCTGATCGTCCGGCGGCGGCAGATTCTCCACGGCCTCCCGCAGTGCGGCGGCAAACATCCGCTGTTCCAAAGCGTCCTCCGGAGCGGAACTGCCGGTATTCTCCGCGGCGTCCAGGGGCAGATGCGGCGGCGGCGCGGTGCGCAGACGGTCAATCGCTTTATTGCGGGCAGCAGCAGCCAGCCACGATTTCATCCCCTGTTCCGGCAGCAGGCTCTCCCGATGGGTCCAGAGCGCGAGAAACACGTCTGACACAATCTCCTCTACGTCTTCCGCCGCCGCGCCGGGGCCCAACGTATGCCAGACCACGGCGGACAGATAACGGGTATACGTGTCAATCACGCGGTTTAAGGCCGTCCGGTCACTGTTTTTCAGTTTTTGCGCCAGCTTCTTATCGTTCAAACGCTCCACTTCCTCTGTTGATTGAACCGGTTCTATTAACAGATACGAAGAATTTTTGAAATGGTTGCAGTGAGACGCAAAAAAACTGTCCCCTCGCGCAGCGAACAAGGGGGCAAAGATCGAACTTCACCCAAAGGAATCTCCGCATCACCAGTTTAGTTTTGCGTTAAATTATGACAAACTAAGACCAATTACACCAACGACATCTTCTTGGGTCATACGTTCTTCTTTAATTTTTCCTTTTCGCATATCGCCGTTCATAATGATTCTCTTTTCACCTTTTCAAGATGCTTTTATTATACAC
>CAMWQV010000590.1 GCA_947176425.1 uncultured Clostridia bacterium | reverse complement strand
ACACCGGCGTGATGAACAGCGCCAGCAGCATGACCAGAATGCGAAGCCAGCGCAGATACGTCCCCACCAGCGGGGGGAAATAGTAGTCGTTGGCTTCCTCCAGAAAGTGGAAGAAGGACGTAGGCATCAACATCACCGACGGGGAGTTGTCCACCAGCAGGACAATATTTCCCTCCATGACGCAGGCGGTGGCGGTATCGGGCCGCTCGGTGTAGCGAACTTTGGGGAAAGGATTGTACCATTGGGGCTTCACGATGGCCTCGGCGATGCTCTCCTGGCTCATGGAGATGGAACCGACGTTGATGGCCTCCAGCTTTTTCCGCAGTGCGTTCAAATCGTCCTGGTCTACCTGATTGTCCATGTAGGCGAGGACCACGTCCGTCTGGCTGCGGCCGCCCACCTTGTGGTTCTCCAGGGTGAGATGGGGGTCCCGGATGCGGCGGCGAAGCAGAGCCGTATTCTGCACCATGGTCTCGGTAAAGCCGTCATGGCTGCCCCGCAGGACCTTGCCGTCCGAGGGTTCCTCCACGCTGCGGCCCGGGAATTTTTTCGCGTCGATCATGGCGCAGTAGTCGAAGCCCTCCAGCAGCAGGATGGTTTTCCCGATAAACGCCCCGGTCAGGATTTTGTCGATGTTGTTCTCGCAGTCCACCTCGCAGAAGGTGACGCAGCGGTCGATAAACTCCTGCATGTTCTGAGCGCCCTGGCCCAGCTCCGCCCCTTGGCCCAGCAGGAAGGAGGTGATCCGCTCGATCACCCCGTCGTCGCCGTAGCCGTCGATGACGTAGAGGCGGCCTTTCCACTGGCCGATATAGAGGTCCCGGTTGATCAGGTCATAGTTCCTGCCCACGCCTAGAAGAGTATCCAAGGTTTTTGGTTTTCGCTGAGATTGGTTGTCAGTTGGTCCATGAAATTCCCTCCACAAAATGCTTTTGGTTGGTAGTATCTGCGGAGAGGAGCGGATTTATCCCGGCATAAAAAAATTCCCCCGCCGGACGGCGGGAGAAAAATTTTTCATTTTGCGAGATCCTGGCCCTCCAGAAAACGGCGCATGGGGCTGAGCGGATAAAATACGGCAAAAATGATAAGCGTCAGCACAACATCCGGCCCAGCCCAGATGATATTATACAGGAAGGAGTAGAACCAGGGCGTGGTCATCGTCATTCCAAGGAACTCCTCCGGCATCCACTTGCCCCAGACAAACACGCCCACCAGATAGCTGGACAGGAACATCAGCAGACCGCCCAGCAGGGTCCCCCAGTACGCGCTGAATTTGCGTCCTTTGCACAGTCCGGCCCCCAGACCCAGCAGGCCGAAGGCCAGGAAGTAGTCGCAGATAATGGTAGTCCAGTCAATGGCGCTGCTCAGTCCAACGATGTAGTTCAGTCCGCCGAAGACGAATCCGGCCAGGAATCCCCAGCCCGCGCCGTACCGGATGGCAAAGAAGACCAGGGGCATGATCGCGATGGTGATGGAGCCGCCGCTGGGCAGGCGGTAGAGCCGGAGTTGGTCCAGCACAAGGGCCAGCGCCACCATGATGGCGGCTTCACAGATGGCTTTGGTTCGGTTGGATAGTTTGGACATGGTTTGTTTCCTCCTCAAAATAGGTTGGGGAAACACCATTGCGGGAAGCGGACGGGCGCCAGTCCGCCTGCGCCTGAGGACAAGAAAAAACGTATGTCCGCAGGGCGCGGGCATACGACAAGACAAGCCTTATGTAATCGCATTCCTACGCCGGCATTACCCGGATCAGGTTCGAGGGACCGGACGGCTCTGCGTCTCATCTCAGCCGGCGTGCGCCAGCGCCCCTTGGATTGTAGGCACAGTATACCACCATGATACCGGGCTTGTCAACGGTTTTCACAAAAAAGACGCCCCTGCCGCGTTGGCAAAGGCGTCCTTGTTTTATTGCTGTGCCAGCTCTGCCCCGATCTTCTTCATCCGGTTCAGAACGATGTCACCGATGGTGGCCATGTCCTCGGCGGTAAAGGCGTAGCGGAAATTGTCAGAAAACAGGATCTGGGCGTTAGGGGGAAACTCCTCGTCCGCCAGCCACAGCAGGAACTGAATGGACAGCCCCGGCATCAGCTCCACCTCCCAGCCCACATCGCTGCGTGAGAGCTTTTTCGCGGGAAGACGCTCCATGACCCGGTTCAGCAGGTCCGGCCTGCCGCTGTAGGAAAAAGCAAACCTCTTAATGCACCGGCCCGTGAACTGCTGGAGATAGACCTCTCCCCAGGGAAACTCCCGGTAGGGCAGATACTCTCCGCTGGGCATGGCGTGGCGGCCGTCCGTCAGATAGCGCAGAACCAGAATACGCTCCGCGTCCGTCAGTGGCGCAGGGCCCACGACGATGAAACCCGGATGTGAAACGGTGAACGTCTCTCCCAGCAGGGTGAGGGCCACGGTGTGGAGGTCCCCGTCATAGGGCAGGCCGCACCGGACCGCCATCTCCGCCAGATCGCCCTTCTGGAAGCGCTCCATGTAAAATTCCAGCGGTTTTCCTTCTTTGTTGTTAACAACGTCCATTCGGCGGCTCCTCCTCAACCCCAAAGGGCCGACAGCATGGGGATAATCTGCTTTTTCCGGGACATGACCCGGGGCAGGAACGCCTCGCCGTCCTTCAGCTCGGTGTTGAATGCCTGCTGGAAGATATCCTCCCCGCCGACGCAAAGGACTTTGCTTCCTTCCATCAGCACGTCCGTCAGCATCAGCAGGATCATGCTGTATTTCCGTTCCTCGCGGGTCTGCTCCATCAGCTTGAGGAACTCGTCCTTCCTGGTCAGCTGGCGGTCGGAGTCTACGCAGGTGATCTGGCTGACGCCGAAGTCGTGGCCCGCGATATGGAATTCCTTGAAGT
>CAMWQV010000589.1 GCA_947176425.1 uncultured Clostridia bacterium | reverse complement strand
AAGCCCAGATTGTACTGCGCGTCGGCATGGCCCTGCTTGGCGGCCTTGCGGAACCACTGGGCCGCCTGGACCAGATCCTTCCCAACACCCTTGCCGTTGTAATAGAACAAACCCAGATTGCACTGTGCGTTGACATGGCCCAGTTCGGCGGCCTTGTGGAACCATTGGGCCGCCTGGACCGGATCCTTCTCAACACCCTTGCCGTTGTAATAGCACAAGCCCAGATTGTACTGCGCGTCGGCATGGCCCTGCTTGGCGGCCTTGCGGTAGCATTGGACCGCCAGGACCGGAATCTTCTCAACACCCTTGCCGAATTCATAGCGCAAGCCCCAATTGTACTGCACGTCAGCCTCATCCTGCTTCACCTGAGGACTCAGCGTCTCGGTCTGTTCCCCTTTCTTTGGGTCATCCTCGCCCTTCGGCTCCGCCGGCATCATTGGGGGATCGGCCGTCTTTGGTTTCGCAGGCGCTGGGCGCGGCTTTTCCGCCGGCCTGTCGTCAGGCTCGGTCTGCCGGGTATCGCCGGCTCCCGCTGCGGACCTGCCCAGTCTTTCGAGGGTTTCCCGCCGCAGGCCATCCAAAACCGGCAGTTGAATGGACTCGTTTTTATTGTTCACAAAATTTCTTTTCAGCAGCTCCGCACATTCCGCCGCGTTTACAAACGGCTGGATACTGGGCATGACCATTTTGTCGGAGAAGATCAGTTCATTCATGAGACTCGCAACATCAAATCTGTTGCAGATGTCGTCCAGCAGCTCCCGAACAGCTTGCCTGTCTGGATAATTGTTCAGGTGGCAGTCCAACAGAAAATTCTCCAGTTTTGTATACTCCGCCGGCTCAATCTGCACCATCTGGTTGCGCAGATCCGCCTGGATGGAGCTGCAGTAGATATAGTTGTCAATTTGCTGCGGAGTTTCCAGTTCTTGCTCCAGCGCGATGTAAAATACAGGCAGCGGGCGTCCCTTCTTCCTGATCTGTTTACGTGTACGGTTGGCGATCAGCTCTGTCAGGCAGGCATAGCTGCCCAGATAACTGCTGCTCACAAAGGCTATCACACCTCTGCACCTATGGTTGCGGATCATCCGTTCTTCCAGATTGTGCAGCCAGCTGGAGGAGCTGTTCTCCTGGAATTCCACGTCAATGAGGACATTAATCCCCCTGGTACGCAATTCCAATACACAAGGAAAAACCTTTTCCCAATCCTGGCTGGAGTAGCTGACAAATACATAATCGTTGTCTTTCAGCCAGCCGTCCCACAGCAGCCGTTCGAACTCCCTTTTCTCCATTTACTTCTACTCCTTATATCATCCCATGGCAATTTATCTCAACCATAGCTTTTAACCGTTCTGGATTTTGATGACTGCTCATCTTTTTTATTACCAGCGTAACATTTTATCATATTATGTAGATTCTTGCAATTGGTATTATGGCATAAAATTCCATACTGTTGTCGCACGCACTCTTGGTCATCTGCCCGTTCCGCTGTCCCTGATAGCATCTGGCGCTGCCCAGAATGACCTGCCTACCGCAAAACAAATCATGGAAGATCATCCCTACTTATCAATCCCTCAACAATGCAACCCGCAAACTAATTGATACATCGTGTGATTCAACGGTGAAATTACCTACGATTTGATTGCCGCTTTTGTTGAGCAGCACGAATCGTAGCCAAAATGCAAAAATCCCCCGGCAGCAGGCCCGCAAAGGACCCGCCGCCGGGGGATTTCTCTTGACCGAATTGGTCTAATCAGGTATCAACTCGCCCAGCACCGGCGACGACAGCACCAGCGGCGCTTCGTTCTTCTGCTTGCGCACTTCCGCTTCAATCCTGGTTTTCAGGTATTCCTGGATGTCGCCATACGCGGTCTTGATAAAGCGCTGTGCCGCCGGGCTGATGGACGCCAGACAAGCGGCCAGCGCCTTTTCCGCCGCCTCCTTCTGCGCAGCCCCGTCAAACTTCCCGGCGTTTTTCAGCGCGTCCACATAGGTCTGATTGGTCGCGGCCACAGCCTCCGTCGCTTCCGTGATGTAGGTCTTTGCTTTGGTGCTTTCAGCGTTTGCCGCCGCGTTGTCGCCCACCTTGCGGATAAGCACAACGGCGTAAGCGGTCAGCACAGGCACCGCCGCTGTGATAACGACCAGAGAAATGTCTTTCAAAAATTCCTGCATGATAGTTTCCTCCTGTTTTACTGCTTCCGCAGATATTGACTGCTCATAAATCCGGTGTAGGTGACGCCGTTGTGCGTCGCCTGAACATACAGCCACTTCACGCCGCCGGTCAGCGTGTAATAGCCGTAATTTCTTACCTTCGTCCCGTTCGGCAGGATGGCGAGACTTCGGGAAGTCAAGACTGCCGCTTTTCGGAAGTCTGAGTGTCCCCAGGCGCAAAAATTGACGGTTCAGACTTCCCATTATCGGAAGTCTGAAAATCCTCCGGCGGTGGTGTCGGCTCTGGGTCCGTCTGGTCGCTGGGCGGGGACTGAATGAAGTTCTTGACGTAGATTCTGGCAGGACAGCCCTGGCCCTGCTTCTTGCGCTCGATCAGGCCGCTGCGCTCCAGGTCCCCGAACAGTTTGACAGCCTTATTGTGGCCGCAGTCCATCGTCTGCATAGCGTCCTCCTGCGTGAAGTAAATGTACACACGCCCGTCATTATCCATCCAGCTGTTTTTGACGGACAGCCCCATGCGGTCCAGCAACAGGCCGTAAAGGACTTTGGCTTCGATTGATATGCTCTTATAGCGGGCGTCTGTCAGCAGCGTCTTAGGGATGCGGTAGAAGCTGAACTGGTCGGCTTCGTTTCCGTAGTAACCTAAAAGTCGGATTATACGCACTCAAAACGCGAAGTAGTTTGAGAAACGA
>CAMWQV010000588.1 GCA_947176425.1 uncultured Clostridia bacterium | reverse complement strand
CGGTACTCGGTACGGGCTGCGTGGGTACTGTCACCAGCATAGAGGACGGCGATACGCAGCTTGCTGTCATGATGGCCGGAGCCGTTACGCAGGATGCGGTCAATTTCCTCGTCAGAAATAGAAAAACCGGAGGGCTTTTCACTCTCCGGCTCATGGGCGGTGCTGGGGAAATTGATGATTTGGCCGCTGGTAGGCTCTGCCGGGGGCTGTTCCTCCGCAGGGACAGAAAAAGGGCCGGACTTTTCGCCCGACCCTAACAGATCAATGAGTGAAATTTGTTCCATCTCGGAGAGGAACATCCCATCCAGCGTCAGTTGTTGATAAGCTCCGCCGTTACGATTTCCTCCGCCTGTGCTTTCAGCGCGTTCATGTGCCGCACCCAATCCATCTGCCTTGTTTTCTTGTCCGGTGCCGGGTCCGCCGCCAGCAGTTCCTTCATCAGCAGTTCCATCCGGGCGGTCGCCGTGTCCTGCACCTCCCACAGGTGCGGAAACAGTTTTCCGGTCAGCGCCAGATGGTTGTAAAGAAGCTGGTTGTTCTCCTTCAGGTACGCTCTGCGCATCCTGCCGTACTTGCCCAGCGGACGGCCCTCCGTTTCCTCCAACTGAATGTCCGGGATCAGGTAATCCCCGGTCTGCGCGTAAGTCAGCTCTGTCATTTTTTCGGCTCCTTTCTTCCGTATGCTCAACCTGTTTTGCCCTCTCGTAGGTTCGGATGGCCCGTTCAATCTCACGGAATACCTGAGAGGATACCTCGCTGACCGCCGTACCCAGCACATTGGACGCCGCCTGGGTATTGAAGTCAAACACGTCCATAAAATCTTCCGGCTCGAAGTAGCTCTCCGGGTCCTCCACACAGCGGGAATAGAGCATATACTTGATACTCGTTTCCGCCGCCCTCCGAAAGGACACCTCTACGTTGAACTCATCATACCCGTAAAGAAAGGAATCGTCAACGATGCCGAGGATGCTGTCCCTGTTTTCCTCCCAATACTCAGCGGCAAGGCGGGAGGTAATGGCTTCGATCTGCTCATCCAGCCCCGCCCCGGCCTCCACGCCATAGGCACGTTCCAATGCCGCCTGCACAGCGGGGACATATTCCTCCCGCATGGACCAGAGGTTGACCGGGCGGGAGTTTTCCCTCTCCCCGGTGTCCGACACGTCAAACACATACCGCAGCTTCGGGCGGTCCCCGGTCAGGTCGATCAGAGCGATACCCTGGGAACCCCGGCGCACATAGCGGCGCATGGTCTTGTTCCACAGGTCATACTCGGCGCAGGCCGTGGCGTCCGGGCGCTGCTTGTAGATCATAAGCTGCTCATTGTAAGGGTATTTGTAGAGCCGGGCGGCAGTGGTCAAGAAGGCTGTCCACTGCTCCCGGCTCCCTGTTACCTGTTTGGCGGCTTCTTCCGCCATTTGGGTGTAAAACGCGGCTTTAGATGCCATAGGTTGCCTCCATTCTTTCAGATTTAAGGGCGCAGATCAAATATCCGGGTACAAATCCAGACTGTCAAACTCCGCGTCCGTCATACTGCCCAGCTTTTCAAGGACGCTTTTGGACAGGCGGTTCAAACGCCGCTCCGGGGGCGTAAGCTGGAGGCGCATAGCCTCCAGCTCCGCAATCAGTCCCGCCCTTGTGCCGGGGTTGTAGAGCATCATCATAATTTGTTCGTCCGGCGTGAAGTCCTTCATCGTTCATCCCGTCCGGCCTGCTTGCGGGGCGGTTTGCCCTCCGGCGGCTCCATGCTGGAAAGGGTTTTCAGCGTGTCCAGGACAGAGGGCCGTTCCTCCACAGGCTCGTCCTTTCTCCCATTATTGATGATCCCATCAATGGAGTTGTAATCGTCCTCCACCGCCATTTCAGCATTTTTCAGGTAGTTCTCCCGCAGGGCGAAATTCTCCAGCTCCTGAAAGCCGATGGAATCTACATAGTGGCAGGATACCACGCCGCCCACTTTGAGCGCCACGATGTCGCTGACCGACAGGCTGTGTCCCCTGAAATCCTTCGGGCGGTCCAGGTTGAACTTCACATAGAAGTCCTCCAACTGCGCCATCACCGCCTCCGGCGTATCGGGGGCTTTGGGGAGGTCGCCGTGATAGACCACCTCGTAATGGTCCACATCCGGCTCCTTGCCCTGCCGCTGCAAACCGGCGTAAGATTCAAACCGCTCATAAAAGGTGTCCTCGGTGCGCCGCAACTGCAAAATTGCGTAGGAATCGGTGACGCTCTCCAAAAACGCCGTCAGATGGGCGGTGGAATCGTCCACGCCGTTCACTTCATCCCATTTCTTAATGTCAGACATTTTCCCCCTCCTTTCACAGGCTGACCTCATCCCGCTTCTTTGCCGGGGCGGTAGCGGAGTGTTCCTTTGCGCCGGATTTCAGGGCGGAAAGCTGTCCCAGCACAGACTCCCGCTTTTCGGGGTGGGTTTCCCGTTCCCGCATAGCCGCCTTTTCCATGAGCAGGCCGTAGTCGGTGGGCGTCATGGAACGGCTCCCCAGCCTGTTCTCCGCAAGAATCATATCCCGGACTTCGTTGATGGAACAGCCCACGACCTCCAGTTCGCCGCTTTTCGTTTCGTTGAACTTCTCATCGTACAGATGGTAGTCCCATTGGCCCGCGCCGCACTCTACGGCAAGGTAAGCGTTCCAGCCGATCTTCCACGCCGCCTGCTCCGCATCCAGAACCGGCTCCGGGCGGCAGACACCACCGTTGCGTTCCAGAATCTCGGCAAACTGGCACATATGATAGACCTCGGTTCCGATATAGGCGTGGTAATCGTCGATATACTCACACCTGGCGGAAAACGTCCGGTCCGGGTACTCCACCTCGATTTTCCCTCCGTTGGGGAGGCGGAACTGCTCATCGT
>CAMWQV010000587.1 GCA_947176425.1 uncultured Clostridia bacterium | reverse complement strand
ACAGCGTGGGAAGTTCCGGGGCGCGGATTTGAGCGGCTTCTGTCAGACTGTCAAAAGTCCCAAGAGGGGAAAGCCCTTCCTTTGCACGTTCCACATTGACCAGCCGGACAACTTCCGCCGCCAGTTCTTCCGGTGTTGCGCTGGGCGTGGCGGGAGTCTGCGCGGCGGGGGTTTGGGTTGCGGGTGTTTGTGTGGCCGGTGTCTGTGTAGCGGGAGTCTGTGTGGCGGTGGAGCTGGGACGGGAGTATACCTGGACCCAGTAGTGTCCATAACCGCTGCTGCTCTTGACATAGGCCACGCCGATATGGGTGGACTCCGCCCGGAGAATATTGGCCTTGTGTCCCGGAGAGTTCATCCAGGACTCCATGACCGCGGCGGGGGTGGGCTGTCCGGCGGCAATATTCTCGCCCGAAGAACGCATATTGTTGTTAGTCGCGCCGGTCTCGTCCAGTACGGTAGCGTAACTGGTGCCGTCGGGACGGGTATGCTCAAAACGGGTGACGATTTCCTGCGCGCGGACCTGGGCGGCTTTCGTCAAGGCGTCATAGGTACCCAGGGCGGAAAGTCCCGCTTTGGCACGCTCCGCATTGACAAGACGCACAACCTCAGCGGCAAATTCTTCGGGAGTAGCGGTTGCCGGTGCCGCGGCGGGGGTCTGTGCAGGGACGGGCGTCTGCGTGCTGGATTCCTGACCGGCAGCCGCGTCCATACGGCACAGAACCGCGGCGGCCTCCGCACGGGTCATGGTATCCTGTCCGGCAAACGCGCCGTTCTTGCCGTTCAGAATACCGGCGGCGTAAGAGGCGGTAACAGCGTCCTGATAGTTCGCGGGAATGGAACTCCAGTCCTGAATAGACTGTTTGTTGACTGCGCTGCCGTTAGCGGATATCTCTTTTGCGGCTAACAGGTTCGCAATTGTCTGCGCCATCTCGTAACGGCTGATACCGGTTTCCAGCTTGGACAAGTCCGTCATCGGCGTGCCTTTGGTCAGGCCGTGGTTCTGCGCAACGGTCCAATAGACGTAGTACCAGGCGGCTCCGTCCAGTTCGGGTGTGGTCTCCTCGGTTTCTGCGGAATAGAACGCCGCAGTGACCATTTTCAGAAACTGTGCGCGGGTGAGTGTACCCGAAGGGGCATAGGCAGCAGCGGTCATGCCGTTGACCCAGCCCTTTTCGTAGGCTTGCTGAATGTACGAGCTGGCCCAGTGCGTGTCCGGCACGTCTTGAAAGGCGGACGCCGCAAACGCAGTGGCCGTCAGGCTCAGGAGCAGTGTCAGAGCGAGAAACGTTGACGCGAGCATTCGTTTCATAATAAAAAATCCCTCCATTTGTATTTTCAGCCAATGGCTGGTGTCTGTATTATCCCCCTTGGAAGGCCGGTTGTCAAGTGCAGGAAACGTTAAGGGCCTGCTGCCCGCTTTTCACAGACAACAAGCCCTCTTTCTGATTGTTTTCCTTTTTATTATTTCGCTGATAAGGGGCAAGGGTACGTCACAAGTCTTCCCCCATTATTTCGCGTATTCAACAACTTTTGTCTCACGGATCACATGAACTTTGATCTGGCCCGGGTATTCCAGCTCGTTTTCGATCCGGTTTGCCAGGTCTCTGGCCAGAATCACCATCTGATCTTCGCTGACCTGTTCCGGCCTCACCATGACGCGGACTTCCCGTCCGGCCTGGATTGCGTAGGATTTCTCAACGCCGGGATAGGTACCGGTAATTTCCTCCAGCTTCTCCAGACGCTTGATATAATTCTCCAGATTTTCGCGCCGTGCGCCGGGCCGTGCTGCGGAAACCGCGTCCGCCGCCTGCACCAGACAAGCCATCAGCGTTTTGCACTCCACGTCCCCGTGATGGGCTTGGATTGCGTTCAGGATATCGTCCTTTTCCTTATATTTCCGGCAGAACTCCACGCCAAGATTCACATGGGTGCCTTCGTATTCATGATCCAGCGCTTTTCCGATATCGTGGAGCAGTCCGGCACGTTTCGCGGCGTGAACATCCAGGCCCAGTTCGGACGCCATCATACCGGCGATATGGCTGACCTCAATAGAATGCTGCAGTACATTCTGCCCATAGCTGGTGCGGTAATGGAGCCGTCCCAGCATTTTTTGTTCTTCAGGGTGCAGGCCCCGGACGCCGGTTTCCAGTGCGGCCCGTTCGCCCTCGCTCTTAATAATGGCTTCAACTTCACGGCGGGCCTTTTCCACCATTTCCTCAATATGGGTGGGATGAATCCGTCCGTCGGCAATCAGTTTTTCCAGCGCGACCCGTGCGATTTCGCGGCGCACAGGCTCAAAGCAGGAAACAGTAATTGCTTCCGGCGTGTCGTCGATAATCAGATCAACGCCGGTCAGCGTTTCGATTGTACGGATATTCCGTCCCTCACGGCCGATGATCCGGCCTTTCATCTCGTCATTGGGCAGGGGAACCACACTGACGGTAATCTCGGACACATGGTCTGCCGCGCACCGCTGAATGGCGGTTGCAATGATCTCCTTTGCGTACATATCCGCTTCTTCTTTGGCGCGGGCCTCAATGTCCTTGATTTTCAGAGCGGCTTCATGGGTGACTTGGGATTCCACCTGAGCAATAAGATAGCTCTTTGCTTCCTCCACGGTGAAGCCGGAGATACGCTCCAGCATTTCGGTCTGACTGCGTTTAATGAGTTCAATCTCCTCCTGCGCCCGGTCAGCGTCGGCGTGCTTTTGGGCCAGGGCTTCTTCTTTTCGCTCAATATTTTCGGTTTTACGGTCCAGATTTTCCTCTTTTTGCTGCAAACGGCGTTCCTGTTTTTGCAGGTCGGCGAGGGGGCTTTTTTCTTCCTTCTCATACTCGCTGCGGTTGTGCAGAATTTCTTCTTTTGCCTCC
>CAMWQV010000586.1 GCA_947176425.1 uncultured Clostridia bacterium | reverse complement strand
ATATTAATACAACGCTCATTCCCTCCCTGGACGAAATCAGGCTGGAGGATATGAAGCTCTCCCTGGCCTCCACGATCTACTATGAGGACGCCAACGGCCAGCAGCAGGTTCTGCTGACCCTGCACGACAGTGAGAGCAACCGGGAGCTGATTGAGTATGACGACCTGCCCCGGCATCTGGTTGACGCCATTGTCGCCATCGAGGACCACCGGTTCTGGGAACATAAAGGCGTGGACTGGGTCGGGACTGCCCGCGCTACCCTCTCCAGCGCAACCGGCGGCAATACGCAGGGCGGGTCTACCATCACACAGCAGCTGCTGCGCAATATGACCGATGACAGGGAAGTGACCGTCAAGCGGAAACTCAGGGAAATTATCCGGTCCCTGGACTTTGAGTCCAAAAACAGCAAAGAAGATATCCTAACCATGTACCTCAACAAGGTCTATTTCGGCCACGGCTTTTCCGGCATCCAGACCGCCGCGAAGGGCTATTTCGGAAAAGACGTGTCCCAGCTCAGCCTGGCTGAAAGCGCGGCAATCGTCGGCATTACCAACTATCCCACGCTGTACGACCCCCTTTGGGAAAAAGAGTTCGTACAGTCGGACGGCTCCGTCAACCCCCCCAGCCCCTTCAACAACGCACCCCAAATCCCCGGGCTGACCGCTAGGGCGTATTCGGGCTTAATCTCCGCGGCAGTGGCCGAGGCCGCGAAAGCCGAACCCCTTAAATTCGTGGAAAAAAACCCCGCCGCGGACGGGGAGGGCGAGGAGGCCATAGACAGAAGCAATGTCTATTCCTGGTTTGAGGACCGGGTCATTTATGACGCCATTACCCTCATCTCCCAGGCCAGCGGCGTGAACCGTGAGTACGCCTCTGAGCTGCTCTACTCCGGCGGGTATCATATCTATACTACTCTTGATATGGATATCCAGAATATCGTGGACAGCGTGTATGAGGATACCAGCAATTTTAATTACCCCTCCGCCAAAGGCACGCCCCTGGATTCCGCGATTACCGTCGTGGACCCCTATACAGGCGATGTGGTGGCGATGGCGGGCGGCGTCGGCGAGAAAACCGGCAACCGCCTCCTCAACCTCGCCACCTCCCCCAGACAGCCCGGCAGTTCCATCAAGCCCATGTCTATCTATGCCCCCGCCCTGGAATATGATGTCGTGACCCCTATCTCCATTATTGACGATTATCCCATTCAGGTCAACACCTCCGGTACGGGCGGATTCCCCAAAAACGCGCCCCCCAAATTCCGCGGCCCTGTGACCATCAAGTACGGCGTGCAGGAATCCATCAACACCGTGGCCGTCCGGACTTTGCAGAAGCTCAGTTTTTCCCGCGCCTACGAGTTCCTGCAGAATAATCTGGGCATTACTACCCTGGACATCAAAGACTTGGATTTCAGCCCCATCGCCCTGGGCGGACTCACCCACGGCGTCACGACGGAAGAGGTCGCCGCCGCTTACGGCGCGTTCGCCAACCGCGGGATTTATACGCCCCCCCATACCATTAAGCGCATCGAGTCCAACGACCACTCTGAAGTCATTGTCGATACCAGCGGACAGTCCCGTACCGCTATGAAGGAAACTACCGCTTATCTCATGACCTCCATGCTCCAGAACGTCGTGGCCAGCGGCACCGGCAAAGCGGCTAAAATCAGCAATATGCACACCGCCGGAAAAACCGGCACGACCACCAATGAGTGCGACCTGTATTTCGCGGGTTATACCCCCTATTACTCCGCCGCCGTCTGGACCGGCTACTCCAACGGCAGCGAAAAAATCAAACGCGCCAGCGGCCAGCCCAGTCCCGCTATGAACGCCTGGCATCTGGTCATGTCTAAGATTCATGAGAACCTGGAAGACAAAGACTTCCCGGAACGCCCCGGCGGCATCACGACCGCAAAGGTCTGTTCCCACTGCGGCGGGATCCCCTCCTCGCTCTGCGGCGATGTCATCAGCGGCGAGATTCAGGCCAGCGCCGCCCCGTCGGAAACCTGCGCCTGCCATACCTCCGTTCAGGTCTGCACCGACCCCGAAACCGGCGATGTGCGGATGGCCGGACAGTATTGCCCGCCGGAAACCGTCAGTTCCATGACCCTCCAAAAAGGCCGCGAGTTCCTCGAACTGCCCAACGGGAACCTCGTCATGAGTGAGGACGCCTCCCAGCATCTGACCTATATCCAAAACACCGGTTATTGCCGGATTCATGATGAGAATTATGTCCCGGAAGAGGAGGAGCCGGAACTCCCCGAGATTGACCCCAATGATCCCAATGCCGGCCCGCAGGAACCCGGTACTGCCACGACCCCGCAGCCCGGCGATTCCAACTGGCCTACCGAACCGTATAAACCGCCTGCGCCGTCCACAACACCGTCCACAACAACGCCGTCCACGACAACACCATCCGCAACACCGCCGTCCACCCCGGCGTCAACGCAGCCCGAACCGCCTGCCGCAACGACGGATCCAGAGCCTCCTGCCGCTGAACCGGAACCCCCCGACATCGAAGACCCGGAGCCGGTACTGCCTCCTGAACCTGTTCTGCCTTAACTGGCTCAGCTGATGTCAAATTTTCCCCCAAGGTGGACTTGTCCTCCCCGCTGAAAATCGGAAAAGTATATGGAATCTCTTTTGTCTCTTTGGGGTGAAGGCGTATTTCGGCAATCATGCTTTCCAGAAGCAGCCGCTGATCCTCTTTGCTCATTGTATCAAATACTTTATCAGAAGATAACTGAAAAAACGTATACAAAACCCATACTCGCAGGGCAGGAACTTACCGTTCCTGCCCCGCGTTTATCCTGCCGCCGGTTTTATACAAGTCTACGATTTTGACAAAGTATTAACAAAAATTTTGTTGAATTTGTAT
>CAMWQV010000585.1 GCA_947176425.1 uncultured Clostridia bacterium | reverse complement strand
CTCGTTCAGATACATTCTGCTAGGGGCGTCAATGGAACATCTGTCCCACAGCGTATTGGGATCGACCAGCTCTTCCTCCTCGATCTCCACGATCTGTTCGATACGCGGCTCTACATCGTCGGTGATCTCAATCTCCGGCAAGATATCCTCCTCGCTGCCAATCTCAATAGACAGAAGCTCCATAGAGTCATAAATTTTCTCCATTTGGGTGCTGTCCAGCTCAATTTCGTCCAGAACGTCCATCATTTCCGTAGAATCCAGCTTACCGCGTTTTTTCCCGCGGGCAAAGAGGTCCATGATCCGCTCGTTGGCATTGAGCAGGTCGGCGGCCGGCAAAGTCGCCACTAATTTTTCAGGCAGCCTTGCATACTTCTTTTCAGGCTCCGCCTTTGCCGCTTCTTTTTTTACTGTGTCTTTCTTAGTCATTACGCTTTCCTCCATAACCCTTTTTCTCTTTTGCACGGTCCGCCGCAGCCCGCAGGAGGTCTGCCGCTTCACCGCCGCGCCGCTTTTCAGCCGCTCTTTGTATGACGCGTATGTAATCCTTCAGCGCCTGTTCGGATCTTGTTAAAGCCACAGGCCGCTGCATCACCGCCGCAAGATGACTGATTTCCTCCGGAGAACAGCTCTCCGCAAGCAGCGTCAAATTCATGCTCCTGCCTTCCCGACAGGCGTCCCGCAGAGTTTGATAAATTCTGCCCAGCCACGGTGCGCTGAACTCCTCTGCCCGCAGTCCGTCACAGCAGGCGGCTAACGCGCTGTCCGTCAGCAGCAGCTGTACCACGCCTTCTTCCGCCACCGCAGAGGGTTCGTCCGTGTATCGGATCGAGCGTTCTTTGGGCTGATGCAGCGCCCGGACATTCATCGCTTCCTTCCGCATTGCCTGCCGTTCCTGTCCCTTTTTCCGTTTTCGGTACCGCTCCACATCCAGCATCATGGCTTCTTTGGAAATTCCCGCTTTTTCGGCGGCGCGGCCCGCGTAAACTTCCCGTTCCACCGCGTTTTGCAGACTGGCAATCAGCTGTCCGGCCTCCGCCGCGTAAGCGATTCTGTCGTCGGCGCTGGTCAAATTATATTTTGCCGCCACCGCCTCCATACGGTAATCCAGCTGATTTTCACTGCCGCTGAGCATGGCTTCAAAAGCCGCCGGTCCCTGGAATTTGATATAATCATCCACATCCTGTTTCACATACTCGCCGTTGACCAGCCGCCGCGGAAGCTGAAGAACGCGGACAGTAAACTCACTGTCTTTCAGCAGATCAATATTTTTCTGTGTAGCCATCTGCCCTGCGGCGTCATTGTCGTAGCACAGGACCAGTTCTTTTGTATAGCGGCTGAGGATGCGGGTCTGTTCTACGGTCAGGGCAGTTCCCATGGATGCCACTGCGTTGTTGAATCCGGCCTGATGCAGTGTGATCACGTCGATATTTCCCTCACAGAGAATAAAATTGGGACGCTTTGTTTTTTTGGCAAGGTTGATGCCATAGAGATTTCGCCGTTTGCTGTAAACGATGGTCTCCGTCGTATTCATATACTTTGGTTCCGACTGATCCAGCACTCTCCCGCCGAACGCGACGATATCACCGCGCACGTCGATCACCGGAAATATCAGTCTCCCGCGGAACTTGTCATAGAACCGTCCCTTGTCATTTTTTACGATAAGACCGGCAGCCAGCAGTTCCGCTTTAGAATACCCTTTTTCGGTCATCGCATCCATGAGGCTGTTCCAGCTGTTCGGCGCCGCGCCCAGACCGAAATTCATGGCAGTCTTTCGCTGGATGCGCCGCTTCACCAGATATTCCGCCGCCGCCGCGCCCTCGGGTCTGGAAAGATTCTGATAAAACCAGCGCGCCGCGTCCCGGTTCAGCGCAAGGATTCTTTGACGCTGCCGGCTTTCCTCGTGGCTGGAAGAATCCTCCGGCACCTCCATATTGACGCGTTTTGCAAGGAACCGTACAGCATCCACATAGGAGAGGTTTTCGATCTCCATAATAAAATTGATCGTACCGCCGCCGTGCTTGCAGCCGAAACAGTGATAGAGCTGTTTCCCCGGCGTCACACAGAAGGAACCGGTTTTTTCGTTGTGGAAGGGACAGACGCCGAAATAATCGCGGCCCCGTTTTTTCAGGTGGACATAAGACGAGATTACGTCTACGATATCGTTCCGGCTCAGCAGCTCGTCCATAAATCGTTGGGGAAAGGCCATAGAAACGCTCACCTCCCGGTGGTCTGCAAATTCTCCTAATAACAGTATACAACAAAAAGATTAAAATTCCTCTTTCTAAAGCAGATTTTTTCAAAAAAATTTTTTTCCATACAAGAATTTAAGAAAAACTGCCGGAAAAGCGGTAAAAATGCTTTTCCGACAGGAAAGAATGTGATAAAATAACAAAAATAAGCTCAAAAAGGAGGGCACAGAAATGACCGCAGTGGTATATGGCGCAACCGGCAAAGAGGGGGAGGAAAGAATCTTAGCCCGCCGCCTTCTGCAAACGGCACTGCTGCGGGAGTACGGATTATCTCCAGTCCCCGCAGTTCTGCGCATGGAAAAGGGAAAACCGTATTTTCCGGACTATCCCCATATCCATTTCAATCTCAGCCACAGCCACGGCGCCGCTGTCTGTGCGCTGTCCGACGCTCCAATCGGCGCGGATGTTGAAGCGCTTCGCCCCGCTCCCCGCCGTCTGCGCGGTGATATGAGCGACGACGCGTTTTTCCGTCTCTGGACCGCCCAGGAAGCGACCGTCAAGTACAGCGGCGAAGGAATTTCCGCGCTCCTCAAGCGTCCGCCTCCGGACCCGCGCTGCCGTGTTCTGGAAAATTTCCTCCCCAACTGTATCGTTACCATCTGTCCGGACAAGGCAGACGCTGAGATTC
>CAMWQV010000584.1 GCA_947176425.1 uncultured Clostridia bacterium | reverse complement strand
CCTGGGGAGGAAAGCAGCAGATAACCGCCGGTAAAAAAGGAGATGGGCAGAAAATAATATCCAAACCCAAATGATCCTTTCAGGACAGTAGATAGAAAGAAAACGCCTGGTACTTTTCCAAGAAAAATGCTCAGAAGCGAAAGCAATGCGATTCCCCATAAAATGAGAACTGCGCAGCGGCATTCTGGAGATATGGATGGTTTTTGGATTCGTTGTCCTCTGTGGGGAGGAGTCCTTTGCTGTGTAGGCATAGCGTCTGTCTCCTTATCTGTGCATCCGCCGCCTCACAGAAAGAGTTTTGCGGATAATTAATGAGAATTTTTTAACTCTTCAATCTTGTATTTTCGTATTATATCCTATTAAAGAATATTTTTCAAGTCAGAAATTCCATCTTTTCCTTACTTATATTGAGGCTCTATCTTTTCAGACATTTTTGCATGGAATATTTTTTTTGATTCAGCCCTGAAATAATCATCTTAAAATACGAGATATAATTGAAGGGGGTGGTTCAGTAGAGCTTCGATAATTTCTGTTGTTCCAGATTTGTTTTGTTGTACAGGATGTCCGAAGGACGGGAAAGTAATATACCGTCTTACTGCGAAGGACAGATCGAACTATTTAGACATACAAAAACCGTTTCGGTAATCATACTTGATGTGGATTAAACCGGTCGGCGAAGAAATAAAGGAGTACAAAAAATGGAAAAGATGCAAAGCGTATGCTTTAATGGAGTCAATTTTGTAAATCTGACTCCCCATGCAATAACAATTATTATTAGTGACAGTAAACAGCTTACTATTCCTGCTTCTGGGCTTATTGCACGCGTCTCTCAGATAGAAGAAATATTGCCTCCGATTGCCGGAATTCCCGTTATCCGCGCTACGCTTGGTGAGGTCGAGGGACTTCCTTCTCCAATAAAGGGTACAGTGTATATAGTATCAGCTTTAACGGCAGGTGCGATTAGTGGTCGTGATGACGTGTATGTTCCCGGCGATCTAATCAGAGATACTGATGGACAGCCAGTTGGATGCAGGGGACTCAAAAAAATCTGATTTTCCGAGTTGCTAAACGTTATTTTTTGTATAATAAACAACCTCCATACCTTGTTCTAATAGACAAGGTTGAAGGTTGTTTATTATTTGTCTGTTTTCAGAGGATTAATTCATCCATCAAGAACCATATTCTGACGAAAGCATTCCGCTATATAGTCTCGCGGCTGATAATAAAACGAGGAATTGTAATCAGAAACCTTACTGTCAATCCATGAAGAATAGACGCCTAAAAGTGTTTTTACAATATCCTCATTTGCCACATCCTCTATTAGCCGTGCATATACTTTCCCCATTGTCCAGACATCCGGTACCAAATATTGCGCCTGCTCAACATTATCATAATCTCCACTTGATAAGGCGAATTCCTCTATTACATCATCTGCTGTTTTTTCAATCGGCTCACAATGAAGAATATCGGCATTTCTGTATAGCATATTGATACCCGTTTCTCCAAGTGACTCCACAATTTTTCTGCGCTCCAAATGGAGTGTTCTTCCCATTTGTTCGATAAGAGAACAAGTGAAAAACAGAGCGCTGTCGTTTTTCTTATACATTTGCGATGTAACTCCCTTCGAACTTTAGAGCTGCCAAAGCTCTAGCTGTATGGAAACTAATCTGGTGTGTGGGGTACTTGAATTTTACCAGCTCCCAAAAAGCAGCTTTGCTGATTTCGCCATCTAAAAAGCTTTGAACATAGTTGAACACAGTATCGTCCGCCATAGGTCCTTCTACCACATCGTAACTATGAGGCTTCCCAGAACGGCAGGCTGCAATAAAATTCAGCCACTCGTCTGACATTTCAGGAAAACGTTTAATGGACAGCTCTGCTTCGTCATCAAAAGAGTATATGTTCACGACGCCTGCTCTATCAAATTTTGTAGCCCACCGTACAGCTTGCCGTTCTAGTTCGGTACAATAGAATCCCCAGTAAAAATCTTTATGATATTTTTGTATCCGTATTTCAGGATATTCTACTTTGACCCTGCTCCCATGAAATAAGGTTTTCATAAATGCCTCCATATATTATTGATTATAGTATAGCTCATTTTGCCAAAAGTTGCAACAGTCTTTAATATGATATTCTTGGAATTTTATCCGCTAGAGAATACATACTCTGTCATTGGATTTCTTTCCATACCACCGAATGATAGTAATGCTTTATTAATTATATCTATAGCATGGAATACTATTATTTTATACCCATTTTACGTTACATTCCTTAATAAAAATCCCCTTTTATAAGGTTAAAAGGTTCTATGCAAAAGGAATCCTCTATATTAGAGTTTTAGAAAAATTTGAATACACCAATAAACCGTCTCTTGGAAACATGAAGTCCATCGGTGTATTCTTTGCCTGCCATTGTCCAAAACGAATATTGAACCCTATCGACCACAGCACTTTTTGAATTTCTTGCCGCTGCCGCATGGGCAAGGATCATTCCGGCCGACTTTCCTTCGCTTTTCGACGGGGGCTATGGTCAGCTGGTGCAACTCCTCAGATGAAATGCAATAGATAATGAAAAAACAACAAGAAACAGAATGTTTTTCATGTTAAGGCTGTTGTGTTACCGTGCGCATTTTGATATAATGAAACGGAAAGGAAGGTGTTATAATGGACTTACAACAATTAAATTCCCTGTCCATCATTGTGCGCGTTTTGCTGTCCGCGATGATTGGGTGCCTGATCGGGCTGGAACGGGAACGCAAGAACCGGCCTGCGGGGTTTCGTACATACACGCTGGTAAGTGTGGGTGCCTGCCTGGTCATGATGACCAACCAATATATGTTCAGCCTCTACCAAAGCGGTGACCCGGCCCGTCTGGGCGC
>CAMWQV010000583.1 GCA_947176425.1 uncultured Clostridia bacterium | reverse complement strand
ATCATATTGAGCAGCTGAAAATCATGATTGATGAGGGCATCCCGGTAGAGGGCTACTGTCCGTGGAGTTTTGTAGACGTTGTTTCCAGTCACCAGGGCTTTGCCAAACGCTACGGATTGGTCTTTGTTGACCGCACAGACACTGATCCGAAGCAGTGCAGACGAGTGAAAAAGGATAGTTTCTTCTGGTATCGGGATGTAATTGCAAGAAATGGATTGCCGGAATAAAACGAAGCATATTGCATTTTTTGGTTCTTTCCTGTAAAATAGATAAAAATATTCTTATTAAGATAGGAAAGGATGGTGGAATATGCCGAACTGGAAAGCGATGGGTTCTCTCTCCAACAAGCTCCTCGGTTATATCAGCACTACGCTGGTACGTGATTCCAACTATGAGATCGCTGTGCTGCTGGTGAAGAATTACGATAAGATCAAGGGGATGTCCATTGGTGAGATTGCAGACCTTTGTTATGTTTCGCAGGCATCCATATCTCGATTTTGCCGGTTCTTAGGCTTTGAGAACTTCAAAGAGTTTAAGCAATGTCTTGCTCCGGATTTTTCAATGGCAAACGATTATTCCAGACAGTTTTATGCTATGCTGTGCAGCAATGAGCAGCTGGCTATTTCCGCTTACCGTGACGAACTGGTTGAAAATATCTATACGACAATCAGCGAGGAAAATATTGAGGTCATGAATGAAGTGGTAAAGTGCCTTCATGAGTGTTCCCATGCAGCTTACTTTTCCCATCATTTCCTATGGGATATCGGACGCTTTTTGCAGAGTAAAATGATGATGATGGGGAAATATGTTGAACAGTTTCTGGCTTATGAAGCGCAGCTGGAGTGTGCGTCAAGCTTGGATGAGAACAGTTTTGCCATTATCTGCACAATCGGCGGAAGCTATATGACTCGATACGCAGATATTTGGAACAAGATCAAGGCCAGCAGCGGTAAGATTTTGGTTATCACGCAGAATTTAAGCAGCGCGGAGCTGAACAACGCTGATTATGTACTCCGATGCGGCATTTCCAATCGGGATGATATCGGCAAATATTCGGCTTTAATGACCATAGACTATTTGGTTATGTCCTATTTGAAGAAATACGGCAAGCTATAAAATCGCATATTTGAAAACGGCAGCGGTCATGCAGTTTTATCAGGTTCCTGCAAGTGGACGGATATGATTGGAGGGCCGCTGTCTTTTTGCGCCCTTTTTTAAGAAATATGATGAATAAGGAGAGTTTTTATGAAAGCAGCATATATCCCTGTCGGTGCCACCGGACATATACTGGCTTCTCTGCCGATGGTTGGGGAACTGGTAAAAAAGGATGTGGAAGTCCACTATTTCGCGCCTGAAACCTATCGGGCGCAGGTAGAGAAAACGGGTGCGCAGTTCCATGTCATGCCCGCAGTTGCTGCCGCGAACGACAGCGTAGAAGGCGGGGCGGACTTTATTGCTTCGATACCGCTGGTGTTTCTTGGTGAGGCTGCCGGTGTAATCGACTGTATCCTGCCGGTGCTGGAAGCAGAAAAACCTGATGTGGTTATTGCGGATGCGCTTGCCCTGGCTGGCCGGTTGGCTGCATGGAAACTGGGGATTCCTCTAGTTATGATGTTTACCAGCTATGCACCGAGCAGCGCGTTTCAGGTCAGCGGCAGCTGGCCGAAGTATTCCGATGAGCATCCCGCCCGCGCCAAAGCAAAGCAGATTGCGCTTGAATTGCAGGCGAAATGCGGCGGACCGCTGCTGACTATAGATGAAATTTTCGAGGGAATCAGCGGTTTCAACATTGTAACGCAGCCCAAGAGTTTCCATCCCTGCGGCGAGAGCTATGATAACCGCTACTTCTTTGCCGGCGCTCAGATTGCCCCACGTGCAGATGACAGCGGCTGGCAGGCTCCCGACAACGGCAAGCCCCTTCTGTATACATCGCTGGGGTCACTGTTCAACAACTGGCCGGAATTTTA
Organism: uncultured Clostridia bacterium; assembly: GCA_947176425.1. Lineage (GTDB taxonomy): Bacteria > Bacillota > Clostridia > Oscillospirales > Oscillospiraceae > Pelethomonas. The sequence goes on along the minus strand of CAMWQV010000583.1, from coordinate 912 downwards.
TCAGATGCTGTTCCCTGTCGTGAAAGACATGGATATCAATGTACTCTGTTCCTTGGGCAAAGTATTGAAGCCTGAAGACCTGGGGGATATACCGGAAAATGTCACGACAATGGCCTTTACGCCGCAGTTGGATGTGCTTTCTAAATCCAGTTTCTTTATCACCCACGCCGGAACTGGCAGCGCGATGGAAGCACTGTATTATGGAGTACCCTGCGTCTGTATCCCGCAGATGGATGAACAGATTATGACCGCTAATCGGATGGTGGAAGTCGGTGTTGCCAGTGCGGCTCTGACGAAACCTGAGGTGACTTCCGAGAGTCTGCGGACGGCATTGACAAAGCTGCTGGAGGATGCGAAGTATACCGAAAATGCCAGAGCGATGTCGAAGGAGATGCACGAGAAAGGCGGCTGTGAACGTGCGGCGCAGGCTGTAATCGACTATGTAAATAAATGCTATAAAAATTGACGGGAGACGGGGCAATGAAAATTTTATTTGTGACCAGCGAGTGCGCCCCTTTCAGCAAGTCCGGCGGGTTGGCGGATGTAGCATTTTCACTGCCGCCCGCGCTATTGAAAAACGGCCACGAGACTGCGGTAATCACACCTATGTACCGGTGTGTGAAAGAGAAATACGGCGATCAGCTGACTTATGAAAAACCTGTTACTGTTTGGCTGGGGGAACGGGAATTTACCTGCGGCCTGTATCGCGGTGAGCGTGAGGGCGTGACGGTATGGTTCGTAGCTTATGACGACTTTTTCGACCGCCCCAAACTTTATGGGTACGATGACGACGCGCTGCGGTTCGCATTTTTCAGTAAGGCAGTCATCGAACTGCTGACGAAATTGGATTTTACCCCGGATATTCTTCACTGCAATGACTGGGAAAGCGCACTGGCAGTTATCTATTTGAGA
>CAMWQV010000582.1 GCA_947176425.1 uncultured Clostridia bacterium | reverse complement strand
CCCGCGGAGGAGTTGTTCCAGAGAGAATTGGACGCGCTGATTTCCGCCGAGAAAGACAGCGTTCCCACCGGCTGGCGGATGTCCCCCCGGTCCGTCCTGAAATATATCACCGGCGGCACGAAGGTCAAAGGCGTCGAGATTACGCCGAAATACATGGGCAACCGGCGTCTGGTGGAGATTGCTATTTCCACGCTGGTGACAGACCGCGCTTTGCTGCTCATCGGCGAACCCGGCACCGCCAAATCCTGGCTCAGCGAACATCTGGCGGCGGCGGTCAACGGCGATTCCACCAAAGTGGTCCAGGGCACCGCCGGAACCACGGAGGAACAAATCCGGTATTCCTGGAACTACGCGATGTTAATCGCAAAAGGCCCCTGCCCGGAAGCGATGGTGAAAAGCCCCATTTACCGCTGCATGGAAACCGGGTCCATTGCCCGTGTAGAAGAGATTTCCAGATGCGCCAGCGAAGTCCAGGACGCGCTGATCTCGATTCTGTCCGAAAAACGCCTGAGCGTCCCGGAACTGGGGCTTGAGGTTCCGGCGGCAAAGGGATTTTCCGTCATCGCCACCGCCAACACCCGCGACAAGGGCGTAAATGATATGTCCGCCGCGCTGAAACGGCGTTTTAATATTGTGGTTCTGCCCACGCCGTCAGATATGGCGACGGAAATGGATATTGTCCGGACCCGTGTCGCACAGCTGTCGTCCGGGCTGGATCTCAACGCACGCCAGCCGGAACAGGATACGGTTGAAAAAGTGGTGACGATTTTCCGGGAACTTCGTAATGGTGCGACGCTGGACGGCAAGCAGAAACTGAAAACCACTTCCGGCGTTCTGTCCACCGCGGAGGCCATTTCCCTGCTGGCAAACTCTATGGCTTTAGCGGGAAGCTTCGGGGACGGCAGCATCTCCGCCGACGACCTGGCCGCAGCATTGCAGGGCGCGGTGGTGAAGGACGAAGCCGACGACAAAGTGTGCTGGAAAGAGTACCTCGAAAATGTCATGAAAAAGCGGGGCAGCGAGTGGCTCTCCCTCTACCGCGCCTGCCGGGAGCTGAACCGGTGATGGGACCCATATTGTTTGGAATACGCCACCTCTCCCCGGCGGCGGCGTACCATCTGCGGCGCGCGCTGGACGCCGCAAACCCGGCCCTCGTGCTGGTGGAAGGCCCCAGCGACCTCAACGACCAGATGCAGTGGTTCTGCCACCCGGAAACAAAATTCCCCGCCGCGATTATGGCGTATACAAAAGAACCGCCGGTGCGGACGCTGCTGTATCCGTTCGCGGAGTACTCCCCGGAGATACAGGCGATTTTATGGGCGCATGAACACGGGATAAAATGCCGTTTTATGGACCTGCCGTCCAATGTGTTCCTGGGACTGGAGCCGAAATATGCGTTTTCGGAAGATTCGGAGGACGAGGAAGAACCCGCTCAGACAACAGAGAGCGTTTATCAGCAGCTGGAAACCCTCACCGGCGAAGACCACGACTCATTTTGGGAACGCACGTTTGAGCAGCTTGGGGACGAGTACCAGGCCGCGGGCAACCAGTTCGGGCGGGAACTGCGGGCCGCGTCGGAGGACAGCCGGAAGCGTATGGCAGAAACGATTGTCCGGGAAGCGTACATGAAGCGGGTGATAACACGGGCAATCGCGGACGGAACCCCGCCGGAAAAGATTTTTTGCGTATGCGGGTCGTTCCATGTGGCGGGGCTGGAGCAGAACGCGCCCATGTCCGACGAAGAAGCCGCCGCCCTGCCCCGTGCGGATTCCTGCGTGACACTCATGCCCTATTCGTATTTCCGGCTGTCCACCCGTTCCGGCTACGGCGCGGGCAACAAAGCGCCGGCCTATTTTGAACTGCTCTGGCGCGCGCTCAACGACGGCGGGCCGTCACGGGCGACCTACCTGTATTTAACCCGTCTGGCAAAGGCCCACCGGAAAGCGGGGAATCTGGTTTCGTCCGCGGAGGTGATCGAGGCCGTGCGGCTTGCCAACGCCCTGGCAGATATGCGGGGGAGCCGGTATCCCGTACTGTCGGACCTCCGGGACGCCGCCGTCACGACCATGGGACACGGGGAGTTTTCCGAATTGGCGATTGCAGCCGCCGATACGGAAATCGGCAAAAAAATCGGGTTTTTGCCGGAGGGCGTCAGCCGCACGTCGGTTCAGGATGATTTTTACCGCCAGTTAAAAGAACTGCGGCTGGAAAAATTCCGCACGGCGGCGGCACAGCGTTTGGACCTGGACCTGCGGGAAAAACTGAACGTCAAATCTGAAAAAGCCGCCCTCGCAGACCTGCGCCGCTCGTTTTTCCTCCACCGCCTGCGGGTCCTGAACATCCATTTCGCGGAGTTCATTCCCTCCCGGCAGGACGGAGCGAACTGGGGCGAATATTGGAATCTGTGCTGGACCCCGGAAGCGGAAATCGAGATTGTGGAGTCCGCGCTCATGGGCGATACTATCGAAGGCGCGGCGGCGTTCGCGCTGAAGGAACGCGCCGGCAGCAGTACGACCATCGCACAGGCGGCGGCGATTTTTGAGGACGCGTTTTTATGCGGGATGCCCGCGGCGGCGGCCCACGCGCTGGCGGTATTGCAGAGCCTGTCCGTGGACGCGGCGGCGCTGGCGGACGTGGCCGATACTGCCCAGCGGTTAAGCCTGGTGGTGCGTTACGGGGATTTGCGCCGTTTTGACCCCGCGCCGGTTATCCCCCTGCTCAAACAGCTCTATTTCCGCGCCTGCCTGACCCTCCCCGACGCCTGCATCTGCGACGCCAAAGCCGCGCCGTCTATCACGCAGGCGATGGACAAACTGAACGCCGTACAGCTCAGCCATGATTTTCTGGAGGAGGAACGCTGGCTCTCCCTGCTCTCCGAC
>CAMWQV010000581.1 GCA_947176425.1 uncultured Clostridia bacterium | reverse complement strand
GGGCACGCCCCTGGAGCTGTACGACGCCCCCGCCAATGTGTTCGTGGCTAGCATTATCGGCATGCCGCCCATGAATTACTTTACAGTGCGGGTCAGCAGTGACAAGCTGGTGGGCGAAGGCTTCCAGGTGGGCCTCGACGCGGAAGAAAAAAATATTCTCCGCGCCTATAACAATAAGGAGATTACCCTGGGCGTGCGTCCGGAAAATATCATTGAAGGACCGGACGTGCCTGTTATCGTGAACTCCAACGAGAACCTGGGAATGAATACCCTGGTTCACGGACATATCGGTGGATCCAAAGCCCCCAGCGCGAAAATCTCCGCCAAGCTGAAGGGCTGGCAGAATTACAAGGCGGGCGACGCGGCGTCCTTTGCTTTCAAACGCAAGCATTTCTTTGACAAGGAAACCACGAATGCCATTACGGGAGGTGCTGGCTGATGAAAAACAATCGCGGTATTGGGGAAGTCTGGCGCAGATTTCTCGTTTCCCTCAAGCGCCGACCCCAAATGATCCCTCTGGTCGTGCTGACCGCCGGATTCCTGTTCTACTCCCTGAACCTGAGTTATGTTTCAGACACTACGGCGCGTATTCAGGGTTCCGGTATGGGACTGGCAGGGTTTGCTACAATGCTGTTTTCCATGCTGTCCTTTATGTGCTTCCTGAACGCGTTCCCCTACCGGAAGAAGCCGGTTGTCCCTATGATGGCGCTGCTGTTTGCAATGCTGGCAATCGTGATCTTCTCAGACGTGTACTATATCAACGCGATCTGGGCCGCCATTACCAGACCGGACAATCCCATCAAGGTGACAGTTGAGACGTCGTATATCGCCTGGGCTGAGTATTACCTGCGGATTCATGTCGGCATTCTGGTAACCGGCATCGTGCTGACGCTGCTGCTGCCGGTGTACTCGAAGTGGCTGCGGAAGATCAAGACCTCCATCGACGTGGGGGACAACGGCAGCATGGAAGCCATCGACATTTCCGGAGAAGCGTAAAAATAGAAAACGGACAGGATAGGGAGGCCCGCTGTCCGGGCCTCCCATAAAAGGCAAAGAGGAGACGCTATGAGCAAAAACAAAGGGCCGAAAAAGCCCGAGGTGGAAAAACAGACGGATTACTATAAGCTCAAGACTCAGGCGGTAGACGATCTTGTCTTTGCTGACGAGAGTAATTCGCCCCCGGTGTCCGAGGAGGAGCTGAGAGCTTACCGTTCCGGTCCCAAAATGAAAGTGGCCGACTGGGTAAAAATGCTGTTTATCAAGGGCTGGTTTGCAGGCGCGGTATGCTTTTTCTTCATCTGGGGCCTGGGAGGGATTCTGGGCAATGAACTGGACATTCTGTTTGTCACCGGCATGGCCCTGGGCCTTGTTACCAATCTGATGACAAACCCTGTACTGCGCTTTTTTGAGAAGACGCCGGGGGAAAACGCCAGATGGATGATGGTGACGCAGAAAGGGATCACCGGCTTTTTTCTCGACATCCTCTATGGTTATTTGATCCTGTTTCTGGTATACGCTTTGTATAATGCAATCAATATATTCGCCAGTCACCTGATCGGGACGGCAAACGGCGTGGCGCTGGGAGTAGAACCGATTCTGTTCGGCGTATTCTGCCTAGGGTTCGATCTGCTCCTGATCCAAGGCAAGCGCACTCTTTGCCGGATCTTTCACCACACCGATAAATGAGGTTTGAAGTATGATACGAATTGTTTACCGCTCCGGCAGCTCCGCCTGCTTTGAGCTGGACGGCAGTACCCCTTATTATGCCAAGTGCGGCTATGCTGTTCTGGTGGATGGAGAGGAGCTTTTTCACCGGGACACCAACGTTTTTTCCCTGCACGGACTGCATCCGAACAGCAAATATACGGTAGCTGTCCGCTTTGAGGACGGCAGCGAGGAGCAGACCGAACTGGAAACCCTGCCGGAAACCTGCTGTGTCAACGTGCGGGACTTCGGCGCGGCGGGAGACGGCATCCATGAGGACACCGCCGCGATCCAAGCCGCCATCAGCTTTCTCCCGGACGGCGGACGGCTGTGGTTTCCAGCGGGGACCTATTTGACGCTGCCCCTGTCGCTGAAAAGCCATATTACCCTGGATTTGGATGAAGGCGCGGCCATCTTAGGCTCTGTCCAGCGGGAACGCTATCCCATTATTCCCAGTTTCAGCGTGGACCCCCTGACCGGTCGGGAGACGCCGCAGACCAGTTTTGAGGGCCTTGAGATTGCCGCCTGTCAGTCTTTGCTCCAGGCGTCCTATGCCGAGGATATCGCTGTTGTAGGCAAAGGAACCATTGACGGCAACGGACAGAACGGGGACTGGTGGAAGGATTTCAAAAATTTCCCCGCCGCCCGGCCCCATGTGCTGCTGGTCAACCGCTGCAAAAACGTGACGCTCCACGGTGTAACCATCAAAAACGGCCCGGCTTGGCATATCCATCCCCTGTTCAGCCAGAATTTCTCTATGCTGGACTGCTTCGTCACCGCGCCGAAAGACAGTCCCAATACGGACGGCGTCAATCCGGAGAGCTGCGACGGCGTGGATATTATCGGCTGCAAGTTCTCCGTGGGGGACGACTGCATCGCGGTCAAATCCGGAAAACTGGATATGGCGCTGAAATACAAGACGCCGACCAATCATCACACCATCCGAAACTGCCTGATGGAATTTGGACATGGGGCGGTGACTTTAGGCAGCGAGCTGTCCGCCGGAATCCATAATCTCAGCGTGACAAACTGTTATTTCCATGCCACGGACCGGGGACTGCGCATCAAAACCCGCCGGGGACGCGGCAAAAACAGCGTGATCGACCATGTACATTTCAATAATATCCGGATGGATAAAGTTCTTACCCCCATCGTCATCAACATGTGGTATAACTGC
>CAMWQV010000580.1 GCA_947176425.1 uncultured Clostridia bacterium | reverse complement strand
CTCATGCTCTCTATTCTACCTCTTCTCTTAATATTTTTCAACCGCGTTTACTATACATACCCTCGACGATCAGCAGGTTGCCGCGCTGCTGGAGGCCGCAAAAGGCCGGTCTCTCGAACATTTAATCAGTGTGGCCTTGTTTACCGGTATGCGGCAAAGTGAGCTGTTGGGCCTCACCTGGGACGCCGTGGACTTTGACAACAGCACGATCAACGTCAATAAGCAGCTGTCCAGGTCCGAACACAGAGACGGCGGCCTGTTCGTTTCCACTAAAAGCGGCAAGCCTCGAACCATTATCGCCGCGCCGCTGGTTATGCGTTCTCTCCGTGCGCAGCGGCGGCAGCAGGCGGAAATGCAGCTGAGAGCCGGTCCACTCTGGGAGAATCCGCATGGACTGGTATTCACCAACCAGACGGGCGGACCACTGGAGCAGCGGAACGTGGACTATCAATTCAGGAAGATCACCACCACCGCCGGTCTGGAGAGCGTCAGATTCCATGATACCCGGCACCCATATGTCAAGTACAAGACAAAAATTTTATGGGATTTTTTGAAGAAATATGACGGGAAAACTACTGACTGCTATTCTACACAAAAGTCCTTCATTTTCCAGACAATTTCAATCTCATTGCCAGGATGGACATACACCCGATCAACCAGTGTATCAGCCACCCTTGCCGTCAGGCTATCCGTTTCGGTAATTTCCCGCGCCAGTTCTATTCTGGCGTGTTTTGTTTTTTCATCCATCCGCATCTGTGCCGTCTGCGCAGAGACTACGGATTGCAGCCGCTTTAGCTGGGTCAATTCCCTATCAATCGCAGCTTTCTGTGCTTTATAGTCCTCAACACTGATCGCCTGCAATAAGAGCTGTTCATACAGCTTCCGCTTCTGCTCCATAAAGCACTCCACTTGTCTGTCGCACTCACTCTGCTTGGCAAGCTGAACATCCAGCAGATTGGCATCTGTGAGACTGCTCAGATTCAAGATGATCTGTGCCTGCCTGGAAAGGATTTTGTACAGCGCGTCTTCCAGTTCTGTCTCTGTAACCACCAGACCGTGGTATGGTGCAGTTTCATCTATTTTGGTGTGACGGCAGTAAAATGTGGGAGACTTGTACGACGTTCTCGACATTGCGTGTTGGCAGCACCCGCAAAAAATTTTACCGCGCAGAGAGTAACATCTGGCTGTTTTCTTGGGAGCTTTGAAGCGAATCAGCCGATCTTGGACCTGCTGAAACAATTCTTTGCTGATAATCGCCGGATGATGGTCGGGAATTTTAATCCACTTGCTTTCGTCCTTCAAACGCACATGGGTTCCCCCGACCTCCGTCACTTCCCGCTTGCCTATAATATATGTACCTGTGTAGCGTTCATCGTCCAAGACACGCAATACCGCTGAACCGTGCCAAATCCGATGGCACCGGGAGACATCGTAAAAAACAGTACCTTTTGATGCCTTGTACTCACCGGGAGTAGGTATCCCCCTGCTAAACAGTTCCTTCGCAATTTTAGGAGCTGACAGCCCTTCTAATGCTAACTCAAATATGAGCCGCACAACAGGAGCAGTTTCTTCATCCGGCTCCATTCGGCCATCTGAACTTTTCCGGTATCCATAAGGACAGATTGTGCTTTGATACTCACCCCGACGGAACCTGACATACTTGGCACTCTTATACTTGGCGGAGAGATCACGACTGTAAAATTCGCTGACCAGATACTTGAATGCCACATTGATGCCGCCAGTGTCACCGTGAAGTTTGGCGCTGTCAAAATCATCGTTGATAGAGATAAACCGGATACCATAGATTGGGAATACTCGTTCCATAAAGTACCCAACTTCAATGCTGTTTCGTCCGAATCGGGTAAAATCCTTCACAATGATGCAGTTGATTTTGCCTTCTCGAACCAAGTCAAGCATTTCCTGAGCCGCTGGCCGCTCAAAGTTCGTACCACTGTAGCCGTTATCAACAAATTCGATGACCTCTATGTTTTTGATACCCTCCATCGTATCAACATATTGATGCAGCACCCGCTTCTGGTTATCAATGCTGAAACTGCCTACCTTACTGTCCTCAGTGGAGAGCCGGATATAAAGAGCGATCACATAGGGAACCACATTACCCATCAGCCAGCACCTCCATCAACTGCTCAAATCCGTTTTCAAACCGGAACTTGATAAACACATCATCCGGGCCATTGATGGTAATGCGCTCGATCAGTTGGTCAACCAGCAGGGTGGAAAGCGCCGTATTTTCCTTAACAGCCGCGAGTTGGTCAGCCAGACTGATATAACATTCCATCTGGCTTTCCAATGCCTTTTGCTGCTCCTGAAGCTCCTGCACATGGGCAATCGCAGCGCGAATGTCCTGACTGTATCCTTCTTTCATTTCCAGATACTCGGTTCTGGTAAGCAAGCCGCTGTTGAAACTTTCCAACAAACCGGTCAAGAACTTCCGATTGTTCTCTGTTTTCTGCTGTAGCTTTGAAATTTCTTTTTCAGCCGCTGTTTTCTGTGCGGTGATTCTATCGCTTTGCTGCTGAAGATGTAAGCGTTTCCCGATGATATTGACTGCTTCCTGACGGATAATAGTAAGAATTGTACTGAACAATTCCTGTTCCGGCAGGTAGCGAATATCATAGGTACAAGAACCAGCCCCCATCCTGTCGTTAGAAATACACCGGTAGAAATACCTTCCATGACTGCGCTGACGGTGAAGGTTTTTGCCACAGCAGCCACAAAATATCCGCCCACGCAGAATGTTTTCCGTGTACGGCATTTTAGGGGCCTGTTCGCGGCTTTTCTTCACCGTGCGCTCCCGAATGGCCCTATATAGTAAACGCGGTTGAAAAATATTAAGAGAAGAGGTAGAATAGAGAGCATGA
>CAMWQV010000579.1 GCA_947176425.1 uncultured Clostridia bacterium | reverse complement strand
GGATGATATTTTTATAGTGTTCGCAGAAAAGCGTCTCGCTGGTGGGACGAATGCAGTAACGTTCTTCTAATTCCTCGCTGCCGCCGGTCGTGACCCAGGCGCACTCGGGGGCAAAGCCTTCTACATGGTCCTTTTCCTTTTGCAGAAGGCTTTCGGGAATGAGCATGGGGAGATATACGTTTTCGTGTCCCGTGGCTTTGAACTGCCGGTCAAGCTCCTGCTGCATATTTTCCCAAATCGCGTAGCCATAGGGACGGTATATAAACATACCTTTGATGCTGGAATAGTCGATCAATTCGGCTTTTTTGCAGACATCCGTGAACCACTGGGCAAAATCTACATCCCGCGCGGTAATGGCGTCCACCTGTCTTTTATCCTGTGCCATAAGTCCTTGTCTCCTATATCAATTTTGATGTAATATATCAGCTAGACTGCTATTCTAATCAATCTCAGCAGAATTGTCAAGATAAATGCCGGTTTATTTGTTGTCTTCCTGTATATGTTTTCTGTAAACTCTGGACGCTTCTCCGCGCACATCATTCATCATCTGATAAAATTCACATCCATACTTTTCATATAATCCCGTATCGTGTGTTGAGATATAGATATCATGTACGTTTTCCGCTTTGGCTAATTCTTCGATTTTCTGAAACAGTTTTCCGATATAACGATGGCCTCTATATTGAGGAAAAGTATATACAAATCCTATCCACGGGGTCAGCGCTGTCGGCTGAATATCATCTTTTTCTGTGTACGTACAAAATGAAATGAGTTCATCTCCATCTGTAAGCAGCAGCACTTTGGGATGTTCGCCCACAAACTCGCTGAGGATTTTTTTGCTTAACAATTCATGTAAATATTGTCCTGCGACCCAGTCGCTTTTCTTGATCTGACACAGCCAATGTTCTGGCCTGTCACAGCTGAAATACTCTATTACCTGCATCTGTATTTCTCCTTATTAAAATTTTCAGCCGAGAGAAGCGTTACTCTTTCGTGACCGTGAGCCGGCTGAACGCTTCTTCCGCTTTTTCCTGTGCGATCTCGGCATCATCCCGCAATTCTTTTACAAAAGCTATAATATCATCTTCAGAAGTAAGTCCTATACGTTCTGCCTCACCTTGCATTTCATGTTGAAAAACCTGCATAGACAGCAGAATCAATGAATGTATCAGTTTGCATAGTGTACGTGCCTCCCTATTTGTTGTATTATATTATACACACATCAAGACTGAAAATCAAGCGCATGACTCTGAAATTGCAAAGTCCATGCTGTTTGTATAAATTGCTGTAGTTTCCTGCTTAACAGAACGCAGTTTTTTCGGTTATTTTTGGTGAAATAGTCCTTGACGTTGTTAAACGAGTATGCTATAATGCGAAATTGCGTGGACAGATTCACGATATTTTTATGGAAAAATGGAGGAATGACCTTGCTGAAAGAATTCAGGACCAGTGAAAAGGTGATCGGCGCGAAACAGTCCAGCCGAGCCGTCCGGTCCGGTCTTGCCAGACAGGTTTTTCTCGCCAGCGACGCCGACCCGCGTCTTACCGCCCCTCTGTTGGAACTGTGCCGTCAGTCCAATGTCCCCGTAACGGTGGACCGTTCCATGCGGCAGCTGGGGCAGGCGGCTGGCATACAGGTCGGCGCGGCGGTCGTTACCCTGCTGCGCGATACGAAATCGCCCTGATAAAAAACATTTTTCCTGATTTTGATTTTTTCGGGATATTTTTCCGATATCCTGTAAAAAATAAACCGGAACGCTGTTCCATATTTTGAGAAGAAAGGAGAAAACTATGCCTACTTTTAACCAGTTGGTTCGGAAGGGCCGCCAGCAGGCAAGCTATAAATCCAACAGCCCTGCCATGCAGTACGGCCTGAACACCCTGAAGAACAAGGAAACGAACCTGCCTTCCCCCCAGAAGCGCGGCGTCTGCACCGCAGTGCGTACCCAGACCCCGAAGAAGCCGAACTCCGCTCTGCGTAAGATCGCCCGTGTCCGCCTCACCAACGGCTACGAAGTCACCGCGTATATCCCCGGCGTCGGACATTCCCTCCAGGAACACTCCGTTGTCATGATCCGCGGCGGCCGTGTCAAGGACCTGCCTGGTGTCCGTTACCATATTATCCGCGGTACGCTGGATACCCAGGGCGTACAGGGCCGTATGCAGGCGCGCTCCAAGTACGGCGCGAAACGGCCTAAGTCCAAATAACCGCCGCCTCCGTCAGCACTTTGCCGAACTGGTTGACATAGTTTTCTTTTCGATTATATTCGATAAAACTGTCCCTCTTTGGCTCGCGCTGAACGCCGGGTCCTGAGATGCCCGGAGAGTACCTATGATCTCATAAATTTTAATGAAGGAGGGAAGCATAGTGCCCAGAAGAGGTAATGTTCCCAAGAGAGAGATTTTGCCCGATCCTATGTACAACAGCATCCTGGTGACACGTCTCGTCAACTCCATCATGCTGGACGGCAAAAAGGGTGTGGCGCAGAAAATCGTCTACGGCGCGTTTGACATCGTCAAGGAGCAGACCAGCAAAGAGCCTTTGGAGGTCTTCACCACCGCGATGGACAACATTATGCCCAGCCTGGAGGTCAAAGCCCGCCGTGTCGGCGGCGCGACGTATCAGGTGCCTATGGATGTCCGGCCCGCACGCCGGCAGACTTTGGGCCTTCGCTGGCTCACCAATTACGCCCGCGCACGCAGTGAACGGACGATGGCCCAGCGCCTGGCCAACGAAATCATGGACGCCGCCAATAATACCGGCGCGGCTGTGAAAAAACGCGAAGATACCCACAAGATGGCCGAATCCAACAAAGCATTCGCCCACTTCCGTTGGTAAGTTAGGAGGAGCAGTATGCCGAGAAAGGTATCACTGGAAAACA
>CAMWQV010000578.1 GCA_947176425.1 uncultured Clostridia bacterium | reverse complement strand
TTTCTCTTTTATATTTCATCAATAATAATCGCTTTCCATACCAGAATCCGAACAAATCTCTGCCCATTCTTCTTTAGAGATAAGCATTTTCCGTGGTTTGCTTCCCTCAAAAGCTCCCACATATCCCCGCTCTTCCATCTCATCCACAAGACGGGCCGCCCTGGAATAACCCAGCTTGAGACGGCGCTGGAGCATGGAAACAGAAGCCTGTCCGCAGTCAAGGAATATCTCAACGGCTTTTCTCAGCAGCAGCTCGTCTTCGCTGTCCGGAGCATTCGACGCAGGAGCATTTTGAGCCTCATTTTTTGACTCTTTTTCTTTTGAAGATTCCTCTATTTCCGCCATGATCTCATCGGAGTACTGGACTTCATTGTTCGATTTTATGTAGGTCACTACACGGTCAATTTCCTCTGGAGTAATAAAACAGCCCTGTACGCGATTTGGTTTGCCGCTGCCCAGAGGCGCATACAGCATATCGCCCCGGCCCACCAGTTTCTCTGCACCGGTGACATCCAGAATGATACGGGATTCCAGAGAGGATGCGACTGCAAAAGCGATCCGGCTGGGGATGTTTGCTTTCATCAGGCCAGTAATCACGTCGGAGGACGGGCGCTGTGTTGCGATAACAAGGTGCATCCCTGCGGCGCGGCCCATCTGGGCTACACGGCAGATGGATTCCTCCACCTCTTTTGCCGCAACCAACATCAGATCCGCCAGCTCGTCGATCACAATGACGACCGTTGACATATGCTCAATTCCATCGTTCGATTTCGCCAGGGCATTGTATTCCTCAAGTTTTTTGACACCCAATTCAGAGAACCGCTTATACCGCTTCATCATCTCATGGACGGCCCACTGCAATGCGCCTGCGGCTTTTTTCGGATCAGTCACAACAGGTACGAGCAGATGCGGGATTCCGTTATAGGGGGCAAGCTCCACCATTTTCGGGTCGATCATAATGAACTTGGCATCGTCTGGGGAGGACTTGCACAGGATGCTGATGATGAGGGAGTTGGTGCAGACCGACTTGCCTGAACCTGTTGTGCCGGCGATCAGAATATGCGGGAGACTGGCGATATCGCCGATCACACTTCGGTTGCCGATGTCTTTTCCGATAGCAAAGGCGATAGGGGACTTATGGTTTCTGAAGTCCTCAGAGACCAGAACCTCCCGAATATACACAGGAGCGATTTTCTTATTTGGAACCTCTATACCAACGATAGAGATTTTACCGGGGATAGGCGCAATTCTGACGCCGCTGGCTCCTAGGGCAAGGGCGATATCGTCCGCAAGGTTTGTGATCTTGGACAGCTTAACGCCTCGTTCCAATGTAAATTCGTACCGCGTGATAGCAGGTCCTTTGGTTACATCGCCGCAGGTCACTTTTACCCCGAAGCTTCTCAGAACATCATGCAAATGCTCAGAGTTTGCAGTCAGATCGGCAGTATCTTCAACTGAATTTGAGCCGGACTGCTTGTTGAATAGGCTGAGCGGAGGATAGGCGTAGGATGTATTTTGTTCGGACGAGTCCGGTTTTAAGGTGTCGTAGATTTCGGCGTTTTCAATGCCGGCACCCTCTGATTGCCCAAACTCTTCAAACGCAGGAAGCAGCAGCCTGTTCGGCACCCCCGGCAGCAGCGGATAGGATGGAGCAGGGGGCAGGAAAAGGATAGGGACAGGGGATGGAAGCTCTTTTCCTGAAGGATATGCACTGTGTTCTGATTTGAGACTGCGCAGATAATACGTTCGTTTTTGAGGGGGAATATAATCTATCAGAATAAAAGCAGTTTCTTTCGAGTTGTTTTTCAGTATATCAAATTTTTTTATGTCCTTAAAGACAAAGACGCCTCTTGAAGCAGGAAGCAGCAGTCTTTCCGGCATCTGCGGCAACAGCGGATAAGAGAGAGCGGACGGCAAGAAAAGGACTTGAGCGGGAGCCGGAAGTTCTTTGATTAAAAAGACTTCCTGGCATTCTGTTTTGGAACAATTCAAATAATCTTTCTGTCTTTGGGGAGGAATGTAATTTATCAGAATAAAAGAGGTTTCTTCCGCTTGCGGCAGTAACAGATAGGATGGAGTAGATGGCAGGGAAAGAGTCTGAGCAGGGGCAGGAAGCCCTTTGATTGAGATGATTTCTGGATATTGCGGCTGACAGCCTGTCCGTCTTTCAGGCGGAATGTAATCTATCAGCACAAAGGAAGTTTTTTCTGATGCGCTGCTTTTTGCCTCCATCAAAAGATGCTTGTTCAAAATTTCTATCCTGTCAATTCCCGCAATCCTCCTGAAAACAAAACCCGCTTTGAATGCAGGAGGCAGCGGCCTGTCCGAAGCCTGCGGCAATAACGGATATTCAGGAGCAGGCGGAAGAAGAAAGACCGAAACTGGAGCAGGAAGTTCCTTGACAGGGAAGATTATACTATGTTCAGATTCTGAACGATGCAGACAATGTATTTGTGTCTGAGGCGGCAGGTAATCTATCAACACAAAAGAAGTTTCCCTCATCTGTGGAAGCATCAAATATGATGGGGCAGGAGGAAGAAACAGAACTGGGACAGGACAGGGAAGCTGTTTGACCGGCAAAATCTCATTACATTCTGATTCGGAAATACAATGATATGCCCGTTTTTGAGGGGGATAATAATCCATCAATACGAAATCTTTTGGTATATCATTCTTTATTTCCTCAAAAACAGGAAAAGCTTTTTTGAATGCAGAAATCAGAGAACCGTCCAGACCTTGTTGGAACAGCAGGTGTGACAGAACCGGCGGCAAAAGGAAAACGGGAGCTGGGGCAGGCAGCAGTTTGATTGGAGAAACTGCGCTGTGTCCTGATAGCAGCAGAGGTTTTTTCGGGATAAAAGAAGCTTCTTCAGACTGAGGATTTTGAGC
>CAMWQV010000577.1 GCA_947176425.1 uncultured Clostridia bacterium | reverse complement strand
ATTGTGCATCAGAGCTTTGGGAAAGGCATGGTGCTGTCAGTGCGGCCGATGGGAAACGACGCGCTGCTGGAAGTTGCCTTTGAGGATGTGGGGACCAAAAAGCTGATGCAGCGGAAAGCAAGTGCTAGAATGACAAAACTGTAAGATAGAAAAAGCCGCATGAGACGGTAACGGAACCGTTTCATGCGGCGTATGGTCTACAGCAGGTCGCCGAAACCCGTAATATATTGGTCGCACAGCTCACGCATATCCGCCTCCGCGCCGGGAAAAACCTTGTCCTGTACGCCGACAACTGTCATGCCCGCAGCTTTGGCGCCCTTACAAGCGCTGAGGGAATCGTCAAAGAGAACGCAGTTTTTAGGGGGGACGCCTAAAAGCGCGGCAGCTTTCCGGAAAATTTCAGGGGATTTTTTATCCACGCCGAGTTCCTGGGCATAGATGATCTTTTCAAAATAGGGTTCCAGTTTGTGGAGGGACAGCGCGGCCCGGCAGTGTTCGGGAACGCAGGCGGTAAAAATCGCCATACGGTGTCCGGCGGCCCGGCAGCGGTCCAGGTATTCCCGAACGTGAGGCTTTAACGGAACATTGTGATAGGCGTCCGCTGCCAGCTCCATCCACTCCGCTATGATCTCCTCACAGCTCTCCTCCAAATGCAGGTATTCTTTTGTGAAAACCGCGCAATTTTGCAGGATGGTATGGGCTACGCCCGCATAATATTCTTGTGTATAGGGAGCGTTGCGGCGGCTGAGAAAGGTCTTGTCAACTTCCAGCCAGACGCCGTTGGAGTCGATCAGGGTACCGTCTAAGTCAAATATCAACATAGCGGATATCCTCCTTTTTAGGGGCCGGTTCACTCCTGCAATATTACAAAGTGCCGGCTTTTCAGAAAACCGCGGTCGGAACTGTATGTTTCAGCAAGTTCTCTGTCGTTGTCCAAAAACGCTTCGTAGAGTTCACGGGGAAGCTTCTGGACTGGGACGCGCTCATATATCGGTACGTTCAATGTGTGCCGGCATTTGCGGCATTGGTAGATCAGCCAGATATCCAGCTTGTTTTTGTTCGCGTTCACACGGAATTTGCCTGTGCTGACAAACGGCTGCTTTTTTCTGCACCGTCCGCATTGGTGCAGTATCATATACGATTTTGTATAGCTCATCGTATCTCCTTTGATTTCTGATACGTGGGCTATTACAGAATGTTAAATTGTTATTTGCAATAGCCCATGCTATGCAAAAGAGATCGGTCTGGTCAAAACGATAGCCTTCTTTCTTTGGTTTATTGCAGGTCCTTTAAAGCTGACGCTGCATGATGGTATATACTACCATAAACAGTTGCCCAAATCAATCATAATTTATCGTGAATTTCATGGGAGTAAATCTGATTCCATCTATTTCCTGTTCGTCAGACAGCGGTTCAAATCCGATATGAAGATAAAACGGTATGCCGTATGGGGAGGAATTTAGGGTAATTTCTTTCAAGGCCGGATTATCTTTTATCAGATCAGCCAACAGATATCGGAAAATGGAAGATGCGACACCCTGACGGTGATACTCTTTCTTCGTAAATGCCAAGTTTATATGTGTTCTGTTTGAGCGCAAACCTATTATACCGATTATCTTTCCCGCATCGAATGCCGCATAGATTGGGCTGATGCCTTGTTGACAGTTTGAAATAAAATCATTATTTTGCACGATATCCCGCTTGAATGTTTCGACCCCTTCGGGCTGATAGTCCGGCGCTTCAAACTGCATAAAGACTTCTAACGCCAGGGCAAGGGCCTCCAGTACTTCACTGCCATTGATTTTTCGTATTTCGTACATCATGCCGCCCCCCAAATCATAATGGACTATTCTGCATATTATCACAAATACCAGTCTGTTTCAATAGACTCCGATAAAATGAAACAAGTTTCAGACAGTCTCATAGAAATCAGTAAATTGTTTGAAATATTCACAAAATCACGCTTGTCAAGAATTGCTGTATCTGCTATAATAAGCCAGTTAAAGACAAAAAGGTATGTTTTCAGGCAAGGAGCGCAGAATGTACTTAAAGGCATTGGAGATTCAAGGTTTCAAATCCTTCCCGGATAAGACGGTGCTGGATTTCGGAGAGGATATCACGGCAATCGTGGGACCGAACGGGTCCGGCAAATCCAACATATCCGACGCGCTGTGCTGGGTTATGGGGGAACAGTCCGCCAGAAGCCTCCGCGGAAATAAAATGGAAGATGTTATCTTCGGCGGCACCGCAAAGCGGAATCCTGTGGGTTTTGCGCAGGTCACGCTGGTGCTGGACAACAGCGCAAAAATTTTCCCTGACGTGGACAGCAGTGAAGTCATGGTCACGCGCCGCTACTATCGGAGCGGTGAGAGCGAATATTATATCAATAAGCAGTCTGTGCGTTTGAAGGACATCAACGAGCTGTTTATGGATACCGGTCTGGGCCGGGAAGGATATTCGATGATCGGGCAGGGGCGTATTGATGAGATATTGTCGATCCGCAGTGCTGACCGGCGGGAAATTTTTGAGGAGGCGGCGGGAATCTCGAAATTCCGCCACCGGAAAGAGGAGGCGGAACGGAGACTCCAGCGTACCGAAGAAAATCTGGTGCGCATCAACGATAAGATCAGCGAACTGGAATTGCAGGTCGTACCGCTGCGGGAACAGGCTGAGACGGCGAAAAAATATCTGCATCTGCGTGATGAGCTGCGTATTTTGGAGATATCGGTCTGGATGGAGCGGCTGGGAGAGATCAAGACGCTGAAAAGCAAATTGCAGGCGGATTTCTCTGCGGCAAAAAGCCATCAGGAGGACGCGCAGAGACAGCTGGACGCGCTCTATGAGGAAAACGACCGGTTTTCTCAGAAAATGTTGGAAAACGATACCAAAC
>CAMWQV010000576.1 GCA_947176425.1 uncultured Clostridia bacterium | reverse complement strand
ATTGCGCGTCCTCGTACAGCAGTCCGGCCTGGATGAAGCCGTTGATGACCTGGGAGGCTATGCCTCGCTTGCGGAGATAGGCATAGACTCGCCGGTTATCACCGTTGGGTGCTGGCAGGACGAAGGGCGTCCTTTCTTTTTGAACAGACGCTCTGGGACGGACAGAGGGGGAGTCCCTGGCCCGACCATTGAAGGCCAGCAGGTAGCTGACGGCTTCAGGGAAACTCTTGCCGCAGAAGTGCTGGACAAAGGTGATCGCGTCTCCGCCCGTCTGCTCCGAGTACCGCCGCCATGTCCTGCGGTCCTTGATGCGGATGCTGTCCATTTCTTTGGTTGTGTAGTAGCTGCCGATCCGCTGGACACTATAGCCCAGGTGGGACAGCAGGTCCGGCAGATCTGTCTCGCGGGCGATGGACATCTCTGTGTCTGTAAATCTATTTGTAGTTGTTTGATTCAGGTTGAGCTTCACCTCCTTCTTCCTGAAACGCAAAGAAGCCCCCAGGGTATCCCGATTTTGTGGGATATCCTGGGGGCCTCTCTCCGGTTATTGGTTTGTGGGGTTTATTGGCGTCACACCAGCTTACACGGGTTTACTGTGGCGGGTCAGGCTTCTGCCTGGGGCTGGGACTCGTCTGCGCTGCCCTCGCCCTCACAGAGGCCGACACCGTCCTAACCTTCGGCTTCCTCCAGGGCTCTCTCTACCAGCCCCAGGATGAATTCCCGCTGTGTCAGCTTCTTACCGGTCCGGGCAGTCTCCCGCTCTAGGTGCGCCTTGATCCGCTGGAATAATTCTTCTGAGATTTGGAATGCCAGAGTTCTTGTCTTTTCCATTGTGCTGTTTCCTCCGTTTTCTTTCATCTTGTAGTATTCGATCAGCAGCTGTGTGATATACTCGCTGGTGGTCAGCCCTGTTGACTCCTTTGCCGCATATACCTGCGCGTGTAAATCCAAGGGGATCTGTGCGCAGAGGTTTTTCGTTTGGGCCATCGCTGTATCCTCCTTCTCATTCGGTAGGCCAAGTATAGCGAACCTTGTCGGAGAATGCTATGACCAAGTCCAACAGAGATTCCCAGACAATGCAAGCATATTCCACAATGAGAACAGTCCATGCAAATAGGAAGCCAGCCCGGAGGTGATAAACCTCTGCGCTGGCTTCGTATCTGTCTATATGAGCTGGGACACCTACTGCTTCAGCATTTCTGCGTACTGGGAACGAGCTGTTTCCGGTATGCCTAACAGCTCCATCGCCTTCTCCGCCGCCATGCCGGAGTTTTGGATAAGACTCTTCAGTGCGTCCGCTAGCCCTTCCTTGATTCCTTCCCTGCGGGCGGCCTCCGCAATATGGTAGTCATGCATTTCCATGATTTTCTCCTGATCGAATAATGTTACCATGATCTCGGCAACCTCCTTCTGACGCGCCTCCAAAAATGGAGCCAACACTTTTTCTTCGATGCAGCGGCGAATGATTTCTGATATAGCCTTCTCCGTGCGCCCATGCTTCCTGCGTTCTTCGTCCGATATTTTGCAGAACCGCACGTACTGATCCACAATATCCCCGGTTCCACGGCCACGCAGCACTTTCACCTGGATCTCAACCGCTCCTTCGCCATCGTATAGATCTGACAGAAACAGCGTTTCTGGAACATCCCTGCCACCCGTATAGATCACATACATTTCCGGGCGGGGAATCTTAACCGGCGTCGCCCCGTACAAATTCAGCTTGTGTTCCTCTACATATTCTTTGTAGGTTTCTGCCAGATATAACAGCAACCGCAGAACGATGTTGATCGTAAAGGTTGACTGGGCTTCTACGAACAACAGCAGCATATTGCGGACCTGAAGCCCCCAGTCGTTGTACATTCCGGTTGTCAGGATGTTTTCCAGCGTTACCAGCTTACAGTCCGCTTCTGTCACATCCGTGTCCTCCGGGTGGATTGCCAGATATAGCTCTCGCGCATATTTAGGCTGCCCAAATACAAACGAGAACACACTGTCTTTCAATGTGTGTTTCATGACTGCCATAGGCATCCCCCCTTTTTTCTTATTATAGCCGATAACTATTCGCTTTGGCAAGCCCTATTCCGAAAATTTTCGTTGAAAAAAGATGCTGTGGGGAGTATAATAGGAACAGTTGACGAGTTTTTTGCGGAGAAATATTCCATACAAAAAAGGATCGGGAGCTTTTAGCGAACGGATATACCAGAGCATCAGACCCCGATATGGGTAGGGTTAAGAAAGAGACTCTATTGGGGCTGTATCAAAAACTACAAGAGGTAAATGAGAGAAAGGAGAAGACAGATGGGGAATTTTAAGTTGATTGAAAGAGACGGTAAAACAAGATTCCTATACCAAAACCAAGTCTATGTCGGATGCCTGCGTGTGGAAAAGAACGTTTTTGCCCAATGGCTTCCAGAGTACACGGGACACACAAAAAAACTCGTGGGGCCAAGGAGCCAGCGTATACAATTATATGTGTTGGAACTAGCATTAATCAATTTAGCCACCTTCTGCAAAGCAAAAATTTTTTTTGAAGTACTTGATGAGAATGGCGATAAACAAGTAAAATCTATGATACTCAACAATATTCCTAGCGAGAACTTCAAAAAAAATATGCGTGAACATATATATAACCTTTTTATAAATGATGCAAAACCCTATAAGATATATTATGGTTTTTCCAGAGGAAATCGAAATCCCTTTGGGCGGTTTGCAGAGGGCGCGCATGTTCGTGTGCGTCAAATAAAACTGTCCAATATACTGACCCAGAAGGAAATTTTGGATAAATACTGGGAGAATTTGAAGCTCAAATTGTCGGAGCCATACCCAGAACGAATAGAAGAACCACGTCCTGATCTCGAAAAACTCTTTTCTATTTTTTGTATGGAAAGATACGGGGAA
>CAMWQV010000575.1 GCA_947176425.1 uncultured Clostridia bacterium | reverse complement strand
TACGATCGTCGGCTGCGTCTGATGTGTATAAGAGAAAGATTTGACAAGGTATCAGACGCTCGGAACAATGTTTATGAGACCGGTTATGGTATCGTTATGCCGACAATGGAGGAGCTGCTGCTGGAGGAACCGGAGATCATGCGGCAGGGGGGACGCTATGGTATTAAGCTGAGAGCCAGTGCGCCGTCAATCCATATGTTCAAGGTGGATATTGAGTCTATGGTATCGCCAATCGTAGGAAACGAGAAGCAGAGCGAGGATATGGTTAACTATCTGATGGAAAAATTCAGCGGCGATCCGACACAGATTTGGGAGTCGAATATTTTTGGACGCAGTTTCCATGAGCTGGTCAACGAGGATTTGCAGGCAAAGCTCTACCGTATGCCGATGGACGCCCGGCTGAAATTCCAGGAGACCTTGCAGCGAATCGTGAACGAGGGAAGCGGCGGATTGATCTGCATTATTCTATAAGCTAATTGAAAATACGGATACATGATAATGCGACAGGCAGGAACAGAACCTTGCGCAGCTCTGGAGGACCGCTCTTGGAGGTATGTACACTTTTGCTCTCGTGCATCCGGACTGGAGTTGTTGTACAATGTTCGCTTATCCGTTGTTTCAAACTTATCT
Source organism: uncultured Clostridia bacterium (assembly GCA_947176425.1). Classification (GTDB taxonomy): domain Bacteria; phylum Bacillota; class Clostridia; order Oscillospirales; family Oscillospiraceae; genus Pelethomonas. Next base: position 2,272 of record CAMWQV010000575.1, on the reverse strand, counting down.
CTCCTATTTTTTTACGGCCTGTCTGGTTTCCTCCAGAACAGGCCGTTTTTCGACGGTCTGGACGGCAGAAATTCCGCTGTTTTCCTGATTTCCATCGGTGTACATATATTGAAACCACGGAATATGATTGTTTACATAATGGGGGATGATATATGGGAAAAAATTGTAGGAAGCGGGAGCAAAGGTTGAAATAAATGAAACAAAAGGCACCATACATGGATATGATTCCGCCGTAAATACCAAAATAGCCATTTCATATAAAAGAACAAATTTTATTTTTGAGGAAATGGTTCTATTTTCACATTAATTTCAATAAATAATCGCATTTTTCCTGAAATATCCTCCAGATTTTTTTGGACAACAGCAGCTTTATTTATGCGTTTCTAAAAAAATGTCCAGATTTTTGTATAATTTAGCCTTGACAAGAAGTCAGAAAGTGGTTATAATGCAATATGTTAAGCCAATAACTGGCCCGAAAGAGTATCCTGGATATAGCCGGATATATCGGAGGGAGGGAAGATAGATGTCAGAAGTTCATGTAAAAGAGAATGAGTCTCTGGACAGTGCGCTGAAGCGTTTTAAGCGCAGCTGTGCTAAGGCTGGAGTCTTGGCGGAAGTTCGCCGCAGAGAGCATTACGAGAGCCCCAGCGTCAAACGTCGCAAGAAGTCTGAGGCCGCTCGCAAGAACCGCAACAAACGGTACTATTAAGACGGAAATGAACGGTACTTGAGGAGTTTCTCTCCAGGTGCCGTTTATTTTTATTGCTTTTAAGAGGAGACATACTATGCTGACATTATTAAAGAGTCATGTCGGGGAAGCAGCCGCACCAGCAATTTTTTTGATTCTGTTTCTGGTAATTGTTGGCGGAGCTTTGTGGATCACGCCGCGGCTGGCCCATTGGCTGGATAGGAAGTCCGCACAGAATAAAGGGTATTTTGACGGAATGCTGGAGGAAGACCCAAACCAGAAAGAGAACACCAAAAAATAACACCAAAGGAGGCTCCGCCATGTTTGAAGTTATCAAGCGAGAGGGCAGTGCAAGACGCGGTCGTTTTTCCTGTGCGCACGGCGGTGAAGTACAGACGCCGGTTTTTATGAATGTGGGCACACAGGGGGCCATTAAAGGCGCGGTCAGTGCGTTGGACCTGAAAGAGCTGAAATGTCAGATCGAGCTGTCAAATACCTATCATCTGCATCTGCGTCCCGGTGATGAACTGGTGAAAACGCTGGGCGGACTTCACAAAATGATGCACTGGGACGGTCCAATTCTGACAGATTCCGGTGGTTTTCAAGTTTTTTCTCTGGCAAAACTGCGGAAAATTACGGAGGAAGGCGTTACCTTTGCCTCCCATATTGACGGAAGGCGTATTTTTATGGGTCCGGAGGAATCCATGCAGATTCAATCGAATCTTGGCAGTGATATCGCAATGGCATTTGACGAGTGTGTAGAGAATCCCGCGCCATATGAATATGTAAAGCAGTCTTGCGAACGGACGTATCGCTGGTTAGTCCGCTGCAAGGCAGAGCATGACCGTCTGAACACGCTGCCGGACTGCATCAACCCCAGACAAATGCTGTTCGGCATCAATCAGGGAGGCACCTATACAGACCTGCGGATTTGGCATATGCAGGAGATCGCAAAGCTGAACTGTGACGGCTATGGGATCGGCGGACTGGCAGTAGGCGAGGAAACGTCCGTGATGTATCAGATCATTGAGGCGGTCGAACCGTATATGCCGGAGGACAAACCGCGTTATTTAATGGGAGTCGGTACGCCTTCGAATATCATTGAAAGCGTCTGGCGCGGTGTGGATTTTTTTGACTGTGTCATGCCAGCCAGAAATGCTCGTCATGGAAAACTGTTTACCTGGTGGGGAAGTTTGAATATTAAAAACGAAAAGTACAAGCTGGACAGCAGTCCGATCGATCCGGAATGCGATTGTCCGGTGTGCAAACATTTCTCCAGAGCGTATCTTCGTCATTTATTCAAGGCCGAGGAGATGCTTGCCATGCGTCTGGCGGTGATGCACAATCTGTGGTTTTATAATACACTGATGGAACGTATCCGCCGTGCGCTGGATGCAGGGGAGTATGCTGCGTTTCGTGCGGAATACAGTCCGCTGCTGGGGCAGAAGCGGCAGTAGGCGCTGCTTTGCCGGTCATGGCGTTTTTTATGATTTCCTTTGAATTATCGAAAAGAGGTTTTTCGCTGCAATGATTGTAAATAAGTTAAAAATTCAGCATATCCCCGCTATTTTGTGGGGAGAAAAC
>CAMWQV010000574.1 GCA_947176425.1 uncultured Clostridia bacterium | reverse complement strand
ACCGGTTTGACCGCCTGCTGGACTGTCTGCCGGATCGCGCATGGATAGAATAAAAACCACCCCAAGTGGCTGCAACACTTGAGACGGTTCTGGCCGGAAGGCCAACAAAAAATACCAGATACAGTCCTATTATATGGGGCTGAGGAAGGAAAGTCAATATGGGAATTTTGACAATAGACACCGCAATCACCGGACTTGGAGACCTCCGCAGTTCGCTGCTGGAATCTGGAGACCGGGGAAGTGACGCAGAAGTCTGTCAGGAGGCGGTCAATATCCTCTACACGCTCCTGGACAGCGGCGTACATACCATAGAGGAAGCGAAAGACCTCGTCCACGATTATAACGCACTGGCGAAGCAGTATCAGGCAATGTACGAACGGTTCGGAACCGCCGGTCATGCGGTCCACAAAGACAGCATATGGCACTGCCCCAACTGTAACCGGAAAGTAACTCTAGGCCACTCCTTCTGCCACTGGTGCGGCAAGAAGATGGAATGATGGGACAACAGAAAAGGAGGCAGGCGATGACGAACTATCAAACGGAAGCAATCCGGGCTATTGAAGTCCAGCAGGCGGCCGTTAAAAACCGCTCCCCGCAGTGGATGGTGGGAGAGCAGCTGAAGAATATCTGCCGCCGGGAACCCCGCAGTGCGGAGCTGCTGGTTCAGGACTTGAAAGTGGAGGACATGAGCATCACTGCGGCGGAGAAGAAAATCAAAGCTTATGCAGATAAGCATAAGACCGGGAACTTCGCCTGCGTAACGCCCAGCGAAGCGGACCGCATCCTCCGGAAGTTCTACGGTCTGCCGGAACTGGATGTCACGCCTGCGCCGCCTTCTTCGGAACCGGAGAAGAAACGCAGAAAAATCATCAACATGATGGATTATCTGTAAGAAGGCGGCGGACATGGAACAAATCAATATCAATTATGAGAAGCTGATCCCGCAGAAGCCGGTCACAGATGTGGTGGCCTACGCTCTGGAGAAGGGAGCATTTCAGAAATCGTACCTGGTTTACAGGTCAGACCGGGCATACGAGCCGCTGGGAGGCCAGCGCATTGATGCAGTCCTGGTTGCCTGCTCAGCCTGTGGGCGTGAATTCCATGCGGAGAAGATCCCAGCTGCCGGATGCAGCTGCAGTTATTCCCCTGCCCCCTTTGGCTGGAGAAACGACCAGCTGGCAAAATCGGTAATCAGCGGAGACAAAACGCTGTGTCCGCTCTGCGGCGCAGAGGCTAAAGTAGTCCACATTGGAAATATACGGACCTATGGTGGAGAACTGGTAGACGATGCCTGGGTGACAGAGCTGTCACAGCTGCCGGTTGAGGGCCTGACGGACCGCCTAGTGCTGACAGACTGGTGTATCCGCCGGTGCGTCAATAAACAGGGCGCCACCCGATATGAAACCTGGCCCTATACCGCCTGGGTAGTAGAGGAAAAGAAGGTCGTGCGGCTGATGGGATACCTGAAAAACATTGGCGGACGCATTTGCCTGTTCGGAGAATGGCGGCAGAGAAAGACCTTTGTGGATGTGTACGGCAGCGCCCAGCTGATTGTACCCTGGGACAAAGCCCTGCTGGAAGGCACCACAGCGGAAAACAGCAAACTGGATTTGTACCAGGCTGAAAAAGGCGGTCGGCAGCTGGTCGCTTACTTATCCCTATGGCGTAGGCGGCCTAATGTAGAGAATCTGGTGGTACAGGGGTGTGGGAATCTGGTACAGAGCTGGATCATCTCGGAGATGAGCAGCGGCAATTACAAAGGCGGCATCCCGAAACTGGAGAAAGTCAACTGGAAGGAAAAGCGTCCCGCTCAAATGTTGGGCCTGACCAAAGAAGAGTTCCGGCAGATGAAACAGGGGAAGTGGGGTACAGAGGACCTGAAGAAGTACAGGCGGGTTCGGGACGATGGCGTTCCTGTCCAACTCCCGGAGGACATGGAATTGCTGAGGGAGATCCAATACTACGATTGCAGTTCCATTTTGGAAGAGGCCCCAAGCCGGATTTTTGGCGAACCGTCCGATATTTGATCAAGCAAAAAGAGCATTGGCATACATTGCGGGATTACCGGAACATGGCAGCGGCTGATGGTCGGGACCTTAACGACAATCTGGTGCGCTGGCCCAGGGACCTTACTGCCGCCCATAACCGGCAGATCGAGGAGCGGCGGGCTCTCCATGACAGGGAAGAGGCCGAGCGCAGAGAGAGGAAAAAAGCGGAGCGTGCCGGTCTGTTTGCAAAGCGTGCCGCGGAACTGGAGTGGCTTTCCTTTGAGATCGGCGGCCTTCTGATCCGGCCCTGTGTGGATGAGGATGCGTTGATTCAGGAAGGTCGTGCGCTGCATCACTGTGTTGCCAGCTATGCGCAGCGGCACGCTGAAGGCCAAACTGCCATTCTGTTCATCCGACAGGCGGAAGCACCGGACAAGCCGTTCTTTACATTGGAGTTCGATGAGAGGAGTCTGCAGGTTTTACAGAATCGCGGTCTTCGCAACTGCAAACGAACGCCGGAGGTCGAGGCATTTGAAAAAGCCTGGCTGGATCGGGTTAGGAAAATCAAAATGAACGGCAGGATAAGGGCGGCATGAACGAAAACGAGTTTGAAGGCAAGTGCCTGGCTGAGCAGTTCGGCGTGGGAACTCCACCGGCTGTACGAAGCCTTGACACAGTAGAAGCAGAACTGCGCATCATTCAGAACCAAGCTCAACGGGCAGTACTGGGATATGCTATTGAGGCAGGTCAGAGGCTGGAAGAGGCAAAGGCGATGGTGAACCACGGCGAGTGGGGCGGATGGCTGAAGAAAATGGGCTACGCTAAATCCACAGCACAGAACCTCATGCGAATTTACCGTGAGTTTGGAGCCAACCAGCAGAGCTTACCTTACAACTGCTTGGTTACCAATAAGCCCCTA
>CAMWQV010000573.1 GCA_947176425.1 uncultured Clostridia bacterium | reverse complement strand
CAATGAAATGATGATTAAAAAGCGAAGGAAACTGCTGGCCCTGATGACTGCCTTTGTCCTCCTGTTCTCTCTCTGTACCACAACACTGGCCGCTGATATGGAGGAAAACAGCGTTCGTGAAACGGATTTCTTTACAGACCAGCCTCATGCAGACTTGGATTTCAGCGAGATTTCCTATCAACGCACGGATACAAAAGATATTCTGTCGGAGATGGAAGAACTGCGTGCGCTTCTGGAAGACGCCGCTAACGCCGACGCCGTTCAGGAAGGTTTTAACAGTCTCACTGCCGCTTACCTGGAAACGCTGACGATGTACAGTCTGGCCGAGATCGCCGCAAACCAGGACGCTGCCGGCAGCCGTGCCGCACAGGAATTGGAATCCGCATACAGCGCCTGCCTGACCGTCTCCGACGCGCTGACTGTCCTTGTCCGCGATATCCTGCTCTCTCCCTGCGGAGCCTTTCTGGAAACATATCTCGGCGCGGAACGTGCGGCCTCGTATACCGGCTATCAGCCTGCCTCCAAAAAACAGCTGAGCCTTTCCGAACAGGAGACCGAACTGGAAAACGAATACCGCCAAGCTGCCGCCGGAACTTTTACCGTGGAATACTTTGGTCGTGAATGGGACAAGTCCTCTCTCAATCAGGCATTCTATATTGACCACTCCATTGATGAGGATACCTTTGCCGAAATCTCCAGTATGCTGGCCTGTGAGGAAAACGATGTGCTTGGAGAGATTTTCCTTGGCCTGGTACGCCTGCGCCGGAATGCTGCGTCCGCCCACGGCTACAGCAGCTACGGCGATTATGCTTACCGGCGTCTGTATGGCCGCAACTACTCGCAGAAAGATATGCAGTCCTTTCATCAGGCCGTAAAAGAGTATATCGTTCCGCTCTATACCGCATTGGATGTACTGTCTGTCAAAACCGACGGCGTGTACTACGCAGACTACAGCGACGATACCGCATTGGATATGATAGAACCCTATATCGGCTGTATGTCCAGCGAATTGCTGGAATCTTTCCAATATATGCGGCAGCATCATCTCTACGACAGCGCTTTGAGCGATACCAAGATCGATACAGGATTTACCGCTATGCTCTACAGCTACGGCGCTCCCTTCTTCTTCAACGCCCCGGCAAATGATCTCTTTGATTTTACCACTACTGTCCACGAGTTCGGCCACTATAACAATATTTATTGGCAGGATATCAGCTGGCCGGTCGCCTCGAAAGACTATGATCTGCTGGAAGTCCATTCCCAGGGACTTGAATTGCTGTTCTCACACTATTACCCCGATATTTTCGGCAAAGATGCGGAGGAAGTTCTGGATTATCAAATTCTCAGCCTCGTATCCGCTATCTGTGAGGGCGCGTATTATGACGAATTGCAGCAGTATATCTATTCCACGAAAAATGTGACCCTGCCGCAGATCAATCAGGAAGCCCGCCGCCTCAGTATTGAGTACGGTTTCGCAGAGGAAGACAGCCCAATGGCTGATGTTTGTGCTTACAGCTGGGTCGAAGTCTCCCACAATTTTACAAGTCCTTTCTATTATATCAGCTATGCGGTTTCTGCCGCCGGTGCGTTCAACTTCTGGCTGGAGGCCCAAAAGGATTATTTCTCTGCCGTTGACAAGTACCTCTCCCTTACTGCGTTGGATGCTTCCTATAGGTTCCAGGACGCCTTTGCCGCGCTGGGTCTGGCTTCTCCCCTGTCCTCCGGATATCTGGAGAAGCTGGGAAAATCACTCTGGGATGAATTGGACGTGACCGCCCGTCTGGAAGCGCTGCAAAACAAGACCGCATTCTCTGATATCTCTACAAACAGCTGGTATGCAGACTATGTTCTGACTCTTTCCGAACTGAATTGCATCGATGGCTATGAGGACGGCACGTTCCGGCCAAAAGAAACCGCGTCCTGGGGGACGGCAATGGGTGCGCTGCTGTCCCTGACCGGCCAGAAACCGGAATTGGAAGACGGAAAGATCATCTCCCGGCAGGAATTTTGCCAGCTGATTATGGAGGTGCTTGATATTCCCGCCGCTGAGACTCCCTCCCCGTTCTCAGATACAGAGGACAGTGCGGTTTCTGCGCTGGCAGAGCTGGGCGTGATTTCCGGTTATGAGGATGGGACCTTCCGGCCTGACGGTTCGCTGACCAGAGCGGAACTCTGTGTGATTCTCTGCCGTGCGGCGGTGGCTGTGTCGTTGATTGAGTTGCCGGAGGCTGATACAGGCAGTGATGCAGAAGTAATCGACACAGAAGAAATTAACAGTAATGATAATATTGCGGAACAGAAAGTCGCATGAATATATCCTTAACAAACAACAGAGAGCTAGGGAGCAGTTTCCCTAGTTCTCTGTTTTTATAGGTTCAAGCGTTTTTATACTTCCGTTTCCTTCATAAGCCGCGCACCATACCGAAAGCCGTTGACAAATCCCCGTTTTTCCAAACGCTCACAGTTTTCCCAATAAGTAGTTAAAATGTCCGCCTGTTCTTTCTCCGTCACCAATCCGGCCCGTGCCAGCGCTTCCATCATACGGGAATCCGTCTCCGCAGTTTCCGAAACACCCTGATAAATTTGAAACAGGCTTTGTTCCGGATAGTATACATCATCTCTTGTGGACATATGGAAGATACGTTCAATCAATTTCATAAAAATTCCTCCTTGCAATTTCTCAAAGAGGATGGTATAATCAGATTTGCCATTCTCCTTGAGTTTGGTTTGATAGGGGTAGTCGGGGGGCTTGTCGCAAACATTATCCCCCGGCTGTTCCTATTTTTCTTCTTTTTTCAGCCGCTCATAGATTTCCCTGATTCCCTGCCGGATGATATCAGATTTTGTTACTCCTGTGACTTCTGCACAATATTTCAGCCGTTCTATGTCCTCCGCTGATAACCGAATC
>CAMWQV010000572.1 GCA_947176425.1 uncultured Clostridia bacterium | reverse complement strand
GGACGAGGCATCCGCCTCCAAAGCGCCCATTGCGAAGCTGGCGGATAAAGTCGCGGGCGTCTTCGTTCCCGTGGTCATGGGTATCGCCCTGGTGACGGCGGTGGTGTGGCTCATCGCCACCGGGAGCGTTACCAGAGCCCTTACCGGCGGCGTGGCGGTGCTGGTCATCTCCTGCCCCTGCGCCCTTGGTCTGGCAACGCCGGTGGCAATTATGGTGGGAACCGGAAAAGGCGCGGAAAATGGTATTCTGGTCAAGTCCGCGGAAGCCTTGGAAACGCTGCACTCTATCGATACAATCGTTCTGGATAAGACCGGTACGCTCACACAGGGAAAACCCCAAGTTACTGATATCCTTCCCGCCCAGGGTTTGACGGCTAACGCGCTGCTGGGACTGGCAGCGTGTCTGGAAGCTATGTCCGAACACCCGCTGGCAGCCGCTATTGTGGAGGAAGCCGCAAAACGAGACCTGCCTAAAATGACTGTAGAGAACTTCGAGGCGGTCCACGGGCGCGGGCTGCGGGCAACTTTAGGCGGACATATATGTATGGCAGGCAACCGCGCTATGATGGATGAGGCCGGTGTGGAGCTGCTGCCCTGGCTGGACCGTACTGAGGAGCTGTCCGCCGAGGGCAAAACCCCGCTGTTTTTCTCAAAAGACACCGTACTGCTGGGCGTGATCGCTGTGGCGGATACGCTGAAGCCTACCAGCCGCAACGCAGTACATGCTTTCCAGAAACTGGACATCAATGTCATTATGCTGACCGGCGACAATTACCGTACTGCGGAAGCAATCGGAGAACAGCTGGGCGTTACGGAAGTTATGGCGGAAGTTCTGCCCCAGGACAAAGAACGGAAAATCGCCCGTCTTCAGGAAGAAGGCAAAAAAGTCGCTATGGTCGGCGACGGAATCAACGACGCCCCCGCTCTGGCACGCGCTGACGTGGGCATCGCAATCGGTGCGGGAACAGATGTAGCAATCGAATCCGCAGATATCGTTTTGATGAAAAGCGATCTTATGGACGCCGCCGCCGCTGTGGAACTGAGCCGTGCTACCATCCGAAACATCAAACAGAATCTGTTTTGGGCGTTCTTTTACAACTCTTTGGGCATTCCACTTGCCGCAGGCGTATTCTGGCCGGTTTTGCAATGGCAGCTCAACCCCATGTTCGCCGCCGCCGCTATGAGTCTCAGCAGTGTCTGCGTGGTGTCCAACGCTCTGCGGCTGCGGTTCTTTAAGAGCCGTTTCAGAAGCCATCATAACGCGGAACAGGAAACCGCACCTGCTCCGGAAACGGAAACCGCTGTATCCGGCGGGGAGGAAACGGTCCCCCCTGCTGCTATAGATCAAATCCAAAATGATGCGCAAGAAGGAGGCACTATGGAAAAAACTATCAAAATCGAGGGCATGATGTGCACCCACTGCTCCGGCCGTGTGGAGAAAGCCCTCAACGACCTGCCCGGCGTTACCGCGGCGGTCAATCTGGAGGCGGGTACCGCTTCCGTCAAAGGCAACGCGGACGATGAAACCCTGACAAAAGCCGTTACCGATGCCGGTTATACGGTCGTCAGCATCCAGTGACCTGAAAAACGCCTCGCGGCTTCATTGCTGCGAGACGTTTTTTATCGGAATAATCATCTGCAAGTTTTTACATTTTTCTCTTGCCCAGCGGGAGTAAATCTATTATAATATTCTTGACACCTATCATCAACAGCGGAGAAAGATCGTACTGAATATGTATCAGCCAAAACATGTGCAGACCCGTTCAACAACGCAGCAGCAAACCCGTTCCCAGCAGCAGCGTCCCTATTCCCCCGAGCAGTACCGGTATCCCCTCACCAAAGAGGAGCAGGAAGCCCGCCGGTCCGGACAGGCAGAGGCAAAACGCTTCCGGGCGCGGGCCCGACGAAAACGAAAATTGCAGCGTGTTCTCCCTCTGCTTCTGGCCGCGGTACTGCTGGTCACAGGCGCCTGTGCAGGAACTGTATTTTTGCTTCGCAGCCTCTTTGACCGGCATCCTCCCCGTGAGGAGGAACCGCCAGACGTGGCGGCGGCGGACAGCGAAATAAATCTGCCGGAACCGGACGGCATTCCCGATACGCCGGAACTGGTCGTGCCGGTCAAACAGAAAACCGTCTTCCGCCCTATACCGGAGATTGTCCGCATCGCGGAGGATGACGAATCTATTTACAGCGGCTTCCTGATTCTGATTGATGTGGACAACGGAACAATCCTCGCGGAAAAGAATGCGTGGACAGTGATTCATCCCGCCTCCATGACCAAGATCATGACCCTGCTCATCGCCGCCGAACAGCTTGAGGACCTGACCGGCAGCGCTGTTGTCTCTCAGACAACGATTGATTTCTGCATCGCAAATAACTGTTCTGTTGCCGGTTTTCTGGCGGAGGAAGAAGTGTCTGTTATGGACCTGCTCTATGGAACGATTCTTCCCTCCGGTGCGGACGCCGCCCTGACGCTGGCTGAATATACCGCCGGTTCCCATGAGGCGTTCGTAAAGCTCATGAACGAAAAAGCAGAAGAATTAGGCATTTCCAATACGGCCCGTTTTGCCAACTGCGTGGGATTGTTTGACGAAAACAATGTCTGTACGCCTTACGATATGGCAATTATCATCAACGCCGCTATGGAAAACGAGCTGTGCCGGAAAATTCTCGGCGAACGAATCCATGATCTTCCTGTCAGCGAACTGCATCCGGAAGGAATCAGCCTCTCCAACTGGTTTATCCGCCGGATCGAGGACCATATGCCTGAAGGTACGGCGGTCAAGGGCGCAAAAACCGGCTTTATCACCGAGGCTGGAAACTGTGCCGCCAGCTTTGCCCAAGACGCGTCATGAAATTCGTACATATGCGTTACCTCCATGGAGGGAAGCGTGAGGCAGTGTATTTTA
>CAMWQV010000571.1 GCA_947176425.1 uncultured Clostridia bacterium | reverse complement strand
TAAGCACTGACCGTTTCTCCGCCGTAAAGCTCCGGGAGATCACCGATTGCATCCCATACCGTCGGTCGGGGTTTTAAGAGCAGCTCGTCTAATGGAGTTAACAGACAGCACAATTCCTTCGCGCCCTGAAAATTGGCCGCAGATGTAGCATAATATTCAGGCTGTGGGAATTGTATTTCCGATTTTGGGCCTTTTATCCCTATAAAAAAGGTCCGATACCGCATCTGCGGAACACCAAAGTGACCTGCAAACAAAATTTTATGTCCTGTCGTATAGCCCAGCTCGTTAAGAATCTTATAAATCTGTTCAACAACCGTCCCTTTTCCAAGCGAGATAATACCTGGAACATTTTCAATCAAAACGGCCTTGGGTTTGATCTCTGCAACAATTCTTAAATATTCCCTGAAAAGATGATTCCGTGGGTCATCTAAAGACCTGATTGGAGCATTCACAGAAAATCCTTGGCATGGGGGACCTCCTGCAATTAAATCAATCTCTCCATAATCACTTATCAGTGAATGAAGTTCTTTTTCATTCACATTGCGAACATCCCCCACAATAACCTTTGTATTTGGATGATTGATCTGATATGTGTAAGCAAATTGTTCGACTACTTCATTTGCCAATATTGGCTGAAATCCTGCCAGCTCCAGTCCACATGATAAGCCGCCGGCACCGGCAAATAAATCAATCATAAATTTATTTGGCATTTTTTTCTCCTGGTCAACAGCTGTTTTTTGGGTGGGTACTTTGCTGAGAATCAGTATAACATATTTTATGGAGAATGGGAACCATTTTTTCCGTACCAAAAACATATCCTGTCTGCCTTGCTGTTCAGGAAAAATTTCTGCTGTTCAGGAAATTTCCCCCATCTGCGCTTCCCAACGTGCTATATTGTTCCTGTAAACAAACCACGGTCAGGAGGAACAACAATTTGAACAATACCCTTGCGGTTTTAGCGCGGCTCGCTTCTGACCCGGTGCAGAAGGAGGTGAATCTATGAAGGAAAAACGTTTTGTAGAAGTCTACTCCTACGGCATGTCAAATGCGGCAAAGATATTCGTAGACAAACAGACCGGCGTGAATTATCTGCTGCTTGGCGCTCCCGGCAGTATCTTACTCGGCTGCGGCGTGACGGTTCTGGTGGGTGCAGACGGCAAACCTATCGTCACCCCTGTAAAATAACAGATATATTTTAAAAGTCCCTGAACCAAACTGGTCCGGGGACTTTTTCTGCGCTGCCGCGGCGGGCAGAGCTTCTTCCGCCAATTTTACCACACTGCCAAACAGAAAAGAATGCTGTCGCCTCTTGTCGGAGTGGATTTTTTGTAGTATACTAGGAACACCAAACGGCAGAATAGAATGGAAGGGAGGTCCAACATGGTTGCAATCGTTACAGACGTTCATTACCGCATGTCTCTTGCGCTGATTCGCGATTTGGGTCAGGCCGGAGTCACAGTCATCACCTGCGAACGTGTCAGCCAGCGGCCGGCGCCGGGTGCAGTATCCCGCTGGAGTATGCAGCATGTCTGGCTTCCGGACGGCCGATATTCCGACGCGCTGGCGGACCTCTGCCGTAAAACAGGAGAAAAATACGGAGACCGTCCCGCGCTTCTGCCTGTGGGCGCGGCGACGCTGTCCCTGCTGGCGGACCGGCGGGAACAGTTTGCGGAGCTCTGCGGGCTGTGTATTCCGACACGGCAGCAGCTGAATCTGCTCAACAGCAAAACCGGTTTGTCTGACTTGGCGGCGCGTTTGCAGGTTCCGGTTCCGGAGAGTTTCGCGCTCCAAAACGGGGAAACGCTCCAACAGTTCGCGGCGCGTATTCCTCTGCCCTGCGTAGTCAAACCCGTATGCGGTGAAAAACTGGGCCTGCCTGCCGCGGCACGCTATGTCATCGCCCGGACCCCCCCGGAGGCCGAGACAGCATACCGGCATTTTCAAACACTCGCCAGCGAACCGCCGGTAGTACAGACCTGGCTGCCCGGAGACGGTTTAGGCTGTTCGGTTCTGGCGCGGGACGGAAAAATACAGGCGTCCATCAGCCACCGGCGTCTGCGGGAATATCCGATTTCCGGCGGGCCGTCCACCTGCTGCCGCTGTGAAGACCGTCCCGATCTGCTGGATCTGGTTTCTCGGATTGTCTCGGAAATACGGCTGACAGGGCTGGCAATGTTTGAGTTCAAAGAGGACAGTCAGGGCAGGCCGCGGCTGCTGGAAGCGAATCCGCGCATCTGGGGTACTTTTCCGCTGACACGCGCCGCACACAGTAAGATTCCTCTGCTGTGGTGTACGCTCTCGTGGAACGCCGGAAATCCGGACACGCCCATGCCGCTCCCCTCTCCGTCGCGGCCGCAGTCCCGAAAAAAGATGGTGTTCGCGGCCTCTGACCTGACCGGCGGCGCGGCGCAGCTCCGGCATGGTCATCCGGGCACGGCGGCGCACGCGCTTCTGGACGTTCTGAACCCGGCTGTACCGGACGGACTCTTTGAGATTTCCGACCCGCGGCCCGGTCTGGCTTATCTGCAATCCGTCCTTTTCCGACATCCAAAGGGAACAGTTTCAAAGGATTAATCCTATGGGTATATTTTTTGCTGACTTACATGTTCATACCGACGCCTCCCCGGACGGCCGCTCCTCTCTGGAGGCTTTGACCGCGGCGGCAAAAACAGCCGGTCTTCATGCCCTGGCAGTCACGGACCACAATATCTGCACGCCGGTCCCGCCGGAAATGAACGGCGTTCTGCTGATTCCCGGCTGTGAGATCTCCACACAGGCAGGACATATTACAGCGCTTTTTTTGGAGAAGCCTTTGCCGGTATTCGGCGCGCTGCCCGCACCGGAAGACGCTGTCGCGGCGGTACACGAGGCCGGGGGGCTGTCGGTTTTGGCCCATCCGTATCAGAAACCAGGCG
>CAMWQV010000570.1 GCA_947176425.1 uncultured Clostridia bacterium | reverse complement strand
CGTGATGGCCTTGGGCGGCGGGGCGGCGGGAGCAGGAGCCGGAGGCGATTCCAGGGCCGGAGCGGGAGCGGCGGCGTCCTCCGGGTCGCTCTGGCCCAGGGCAGTCGCCACGGCCTGGAGGCTGTCCGCCAGGGAGCGGATGTCCTCGATGACATCGAGGAGCAGTTTCATCCTACTCACAGGCCGCACCTCCCTCCGGCAGCTCGGTAATGCACACCGACTCCACGCTGTTGCCAGGGACCAAGATCATCACCTGTTCCTTCCGGCCCAGCAGCCGGGTGAGCAGCTTTTCCCGCAGAGACACATTCCGGCATTGCACGATGCCGCCGCTCTGGGGTTCCTTGGACACGCTGATTTTCAAATTGTGTCGCATAACCTTTTCCTTTCCGAAAGGCAAGTGTTGTGGATGCCTTTCACTGGTAGGCCACGGGAGCGACAAAAATTAAGGGTCAGACCAAAAATCTTTTTAGTTTTTTGAGGACGGTCGCTTTCCGCTGGGTAATCGCCGAAGGGGAAACGCCTTTCTGCTTGGCGAAGTCTGCCACTTTCACCCCCTCAAAGTAGAGGGCCTCGACCAGTTCCCGCTGGTCAGCGTCCAGATGGGTGAGCGCCTCACGCAGTCTCCCAGCTTCTTCGGCCTTGATGATGTCCTGCACCACATCCTCGCCCGAGGGGAGCAGCGCATCGTCCAGGTTGTAGGCTTCCAGGGAGCAGTGGCGACGGGTCTCTTTGTGGTCGTTGTTGTACTCCTGCCGGTCCAGATCGACCAAGACGGTTCCCCAATCATCGGGGACCTCCACCTCAACTGTGCCAGTGACGAATTTGTACTCGATTTTCATTTGCCGTTCTCCTTTCGGAGTCCGGCAAGCGGCACCGCCACCGCCGCAAACAAAAAAGAGCCTGACAAGCAGCACAAAAGTGCCGCTTGCCAGGCTCAATGTCGTCTCCACCGTATTTTCAGGTGGTATCATGGAGGATCAATCGTGTGGGTGGAATGAAATCTCCCCTCCGTGCATCATGCGCAAACAAACGAGTGACCCGTGTCCCGGTTTAGACATCCGTTTTCCCAGCCCGCATACATTCCCTGCGGGCCTTTTCATATTACCGTGTCGCCCCGGTAAGCTCCCGGCCTTTCGGCTCGGAGCGGATCATTGTTTTCGCTATTCAGTTTTCATAACCCCAACCGTTGCACCGCAGTGCCCGCATTTTATAATCAGATCGGGATTCCGACTTCCGACCGGGGCAATTAACTGTACTTTGGTATCCGCTGGCGCGTCCACCACCCGATATCCACAGACCGGGCATCGGATATGGCGCACCCTTCTCTTTATCTCATTGGCGTCACCTTTCTTCCTCGGCATTTCGCATACGCCCCTTTCTGCTACCGATGTCCGGCACAGGAGCATATCGACTCACTATGGATTTTCCTACATAACCTGATCTGTCAGCCACGCCGTTGCTGGCTTTGCCAGTAGACGCGCGTTGAGGTAGGCCATCTCCAGAGTGAGACAGGTATTGCCCAGATAGTATCCATCCATGACGGTGAGCGTCATAGCGAGGTCGGGATTCTCCATATCGGTCAGGCAGATCGGAAGGAGATACTGTACCCGGCCCTGGTAGCCCTGGGGAACCACGATACTTGGATCAACTACCGCCCAACGGCGCGCAAGCTCTACTGCCGTTTCCAACAGCAGGGGCAGATTCTTCGCGCTGCGGGTGGTTTCGGGCATACGTGAAAAGTTTTCCGCATCGCCCAGGATATGATCCGTATTGACCCGTATCGGCCACTCCGGGTTGTAGTTGACGCCATATTGCGTCATGTCATAGGAGGGCTTTTGGGGGAGAGGACTGATGTATTTTAGCCATGGGGATACCTCATCCGCAAAGCCCCGGAAATACCAATCCAGCATACTGGCCTGCCGCTTGTTTCGGTCAAAACAAGCATAAATGGGTTTGTAATGCTTCGTGTACAGTCCGGTATGGAAGCAGCAAAACTCATTCTTCACATGGAAGAATTTTGCCGCCAGTCCTGGATTGACCTCCGTGTTATAGTCGATAGCCTGCTTTTTGAAAATAGCGTGTATATACCGTTCCAAGATTGGAGTGTCTGGATTTTTTGCTAAATAGATTGGGTTCCGAAAACGCCACGGTTCCGGTAAGGCCATATCAGCCAGTGTATCAAGCTGGATGTACCAGTTGGGGACATAGGCGAAGGAAAACAAATCTGGTAGCAGCATCATATCAATTCCCTCCATTTTTTCTGAATCGCGTCCACCAGTCTCATCTGAACCTGCACTTTCATGTCCTCATCGATGTGTCGGAACAATTCTCCGTTGGGGCCTGCGGTTTTATATGTTACCAGCGAGTTGATGTAGGCATCGTAGTGCAGCAGGATTGTCTCCAGCGCCGCTGGATCACCGTGAACCGCTCGTTTGATTAGGTCATATGTCAATTCATGGCTCTGAGCTTCCTTGCTCATAATAATTTCTGATTACCAGAAAAGCGCGCTGCCTATAGTTATAGACAGTGCGGGCCGTCACCTCCATTCGCTCTGCAATTTCCTCGTCTGTCCAATCATACCAAAAGTCAAACAGTAGAACCTTCCGATGTTTTTCAGGCAAGGATAGGAGTGCTTTATATAGTGTTTCACTGTAGACTACGCAGGATAGCTCGTCTGCATAAAGCACAAAATAGTCAGATGGATACCTGTCCTCGTAGCTTAAAAGATCAAGAATATAGTCTATGGGTTCTTCTGGGCAGCGCTTCTCCCGATTTACCTTTTTCTTTCTCAGGTTTCTGCTGAAATTGCGTATTACCGTCTTGTTGAACGAGTCGAACATGGCGATTAGCCGCTTTTCATGGTTATCAGAGGGAGCGCACATGATACATCCCTCCTTTTTGCAGAATAGATCTGGTT
>CAMWQV010000569.1 GCA_947176425.1 uncultured Clostridia bacterium | reverse complement strand
CACCAACATCCTGACCGCCTCCGTGACGGACGGCCTGGGCCGTGCGTTCACCTACGAGCAGACGATCAAAGTCTATCCCGTTCTCCATCTGACGCTGACAGCGGATGCCGCCACCCATACGGACGAGCAGATCAGCGTCACACTGGAGAAGGACACTGCCCTGCCCGTAACCTGGAGCGTGACCCCCTCCAATGACCCGGCAACCGCCACCGCCTATGACGGCGACCTGACCGACAATGGCGGCACTATCCAGATCACCAGCGCGGGGACCTATGATATTGCCGCCAGTGTGACCGATGCCACCGGGCGCGTATTCGCCGCAAATGCTCAGTCTGTAACTGTCTACCCCGTGGCTGGGCTTAATTTCACCCTCCCCGCCTCCACATGGACGGACAGCAGCACCCCCGTTGATCTCCTGACCAGCGATTTGCAGGGCCAGGACGTGACCTGGACGCTGAC
The DNA here is from genome assembly GCA_947176425.1 of uncultured Clostridia bacterium. GTDB lineage: Bacteria > Bacillota > Clostridia > Oscillospirales > Oscillospiraceae > Pelethomonas. Next base: position 2,459 of record CAMWQV010000569.1, on the reverse strand, counting down.
CAAGGATGGGCAGTCCGTTTCCCTGACGGACAATATGCTGGGCGATCTCGGCAACCTGGGCGGCAAGGTCCGGTTCCCCGAAGTCGGGACCTACACCCTGACCGCCTCCGCTGTGGATGCGCTGGGCCGGGAGTATAGCTGTTCGCAGACGATCAAGATTTACCCCGTTGTCGGCCTGACCGTTTCCACCAATGATATGAGCCACACCGATACTGCGGAAGATGTGAAGCTGACCACGGAAAACCTCGGCAGCAACGAAGTGGTCTGGACCGTACTGCGGGACGGCGTGGAGATTGTGCCGCCCTTTGACCTGACCGCCAAAGGCGGACATGGCTTCTTCTCCGAAGCTGGCCTTTACACCTTCACCGCCAGCGTGACGGACGAGCTGGGCCGCGTGACCATTGCTGCGTCCTCCATCCAGATTTACCCTGTGGGCGTTTCCGGCTTCTATCTGCCGAAGATGTTCCATACCGATTCCGTGGTTACTCTGGTAACAGGCTTTGAGGAATTGGGCGAGAATCCCCTGCGCTGGTCCCTGACCCGGAACGGCGAGAATGTCCCCGTTTCTGACTATGTGACCGGGGAGCTGACCGCAGACGGCGGCAAAGTCCAGTTTAAGCAGGCGGGCGAGTACAAGCTGCGGGCCAGCTTCAAGGACGCGGGAGGCCGCAACTATTCCTATGAGCAGTCCTTCACCGTCTATCCCATCCCCACCGTTGCCTGGACCATGCCCAACTACGCCCATACGGACAACACCTTTACTGTGGCCGTTGAATCCAAAAACGTGGTGGAGGATGCCTCCATCAAGTGGCACATTGACGACACTTACGGCCTCCGCCAGAATTGGGGGACCTATGTTGCCGGAAACCTGACCACCGAACCGGGCGAAATCCGTATCAAACACGCCGGAGTGTTCACCCTCGGCTGTGAGATCACCGATCCCACCGGACGCATTTTCTCCTTTGACGGTCCCTCCATCGAAGTTCTGGCCGAACAGGAATTGCAGGTAAGCATCATTGAGCAGCAGGTCTACACCGGCGAGACGGTCCAGGTGCGGACGCTGGGCAATAACATTGAGCTGCCTGTGGAGTGGTCTTTGGAGAAGGACGGCAAGCCTGCTGACATTTCCACCTACATTACCGGCGATCTGAACAACCTGGGCGGCGCTGTCCAGTTCACCCTGGGCGGCACCTTCCGCCTTGTCGGCACTCTCCGGGATGGCCTGGGCCGGACCTTCACCGCCAGCGACACCATCACTGTTCTGCCGGTTGGCTCCCTGCGGTTCTTTATGTCCAGCATGGAGTATGCAGGCAACCGCGTCCCCGTGGTCATGGATAAACTCTTTAACCCGGATGGCAGCACGATCATCTGGTCCGCGCAGAAGGATGGAGCGGCCTGCATGATTGACCTCTCCAATCTGGACAACAGCGGCGGCACGGTAATCTTCCCCGAACCCGGCGAGTACACCCTGACCGCTACCCTGCGGGACAACAACGGCAAGACCGTTGCCGCCAGCCAGAGCATTACGATCATTTTCAAGGCTGCGCTTACTGTTACTGCCCCCGATTCTATCCATATCGGAACAAGGTTCCCTGTTGGCATCAGCGGCGCGGGCAGTCTGACCGTGAATTGGGGCGTGAAGCTGGGCAACAGACCCGTCACCCTGGACAGCAACACCGGATTCCTCTCTAACGATGGCGGCAATCTGTCCCTTTACACAGAGGGAACCTATACCATCACCGCCACCGTCCGGGATGATGCTGGCAACCTGACCAGCGCCTTCACCAACATTACTGTGACCAACACGGCCCCGGTCATTACCAGCTTTACCGCCAACGCCACCCGGAACATCGTGGATGGCCGTTTCTATGCCGATGTCAGCGCTACTTGCTCCGATCCTGACGGCGATGCCGTGCATCTGGAATGGAGCGAGGAATATCAGGCGGACGGCTACTACTACATGGGGACACATACCATCCGTGTCCGCGCTGTGGACGAATGGGGCGCAGTCTCCGCATGGGAAACCCGAACGATCTCCTTTGCCAATAATGCGCCTGTGATCTCTTCCTTTGTGGTCACACCTTCCAGCACTCCTACCGGAAACCGTTTCCGGGTGCAGGTATCCGCAGACGCTTATGATCCTGATGGGGATGATTGGACGTTTGAATGGGGCGGCGATTATCAGGAGAGCGGCCTCTATGCTGTTGGTACATGGACTATCCAGGTTCGTGCCGTGGATGAATGGGGAGCGGCTTCTCCCTGGCAGTACAAGACCTTCTCCATTGACGAGTATCTGTCCATCCATATCACCGCCCCCGCCTCCGTGAACGCTGGTGACGCAATCCCCGTCAACCTGACCGGTGCGGGCAGCTACCCCGTTACCTGGACCATCACGGGACCGGATGGAGAATCCCTGTCTACTTCTGGCCTGGGAAGCACTGGCGGAACCCTGTCGTTCC
>CAMWQV010000568.1 GCA_947176425.1 uncultured Clostridia bacterium | reverse complement strand
TCCGGTATGATCTCACCTTCTGTCTTTAAGCTGTGGAGTATGCTGCCTTATTGCTGCTGTAAGCCACTGCAACGAAAAGCCAGGGTATGAAGCAGCTCATGGCTGGCGGCGGCGTGGCCCTGATCGGGATGCAGCTCATCCCCTTGCTGGCGAACCTGTTCAGCACCGGAGCGTAAACAATGCTGAATATCCTCGACATAATCCTTGACTGGATTAAGGAGATCCTGCGGGACTGCATCATGGGCAACCTGGACGGGATGTTCGATCAGGTCAACAGCGAAGTCGGGGAGATTGCAGGAAATGTGGGAACCACCCCGGCGGCATGGAACGCCGGGGTGTTCTCCATGATTCGCAGTCTGAGCGATAACGTGGTGGTGCCAATCGCGGGCATTGTGCTTACTTTTGTCCTGTGTTACGAGTTTATCAACATGATTATCGAAAGAAATAACCTCCACGACTTTGAAACGTTTGCTATTTATAAGTGGATTCTCAAAGCATTTGTGGCCGTGTATCTTGTCACGCATACGTTTGACATCACAATGGCCATTTTCGATGTCGCGCAGAAAATAGTAGAACAGAGCGCGGGAATTATCACCGGCACAACCAGTATAGATTTTGCTGCGGCAATCGCGGACGCGGAAACACAGCTGGAAGCGATGGAAATAGGGGAATTGTTCGGCTTGCTGGTGGAAACCATGCTGCTGCGCGTAACCATGCCGATCATGTCCCTGTGCGTAATGCTGGTGCTGGTGGGCCGGATGATAGAAATTTATATCTATTGCTCTGTGGGAGCGATTCCCTTTGCCACCATGACCAACCGGGAGTGGGGGCAGATGGGCAATAATTATCTGCGCGGCCTGATGGCACTTGGGCTGCAAGGCTTTTTCATAATGGTATGCGTCGCTATTTATGCGGTGCTGGTCAGTCACATCGGCAGCGCGGCCAATCTTCATCTTGCTATCTGGCAATGTGCGGGGTATACGATTTTGCTGTGCTTCTCGCTGTTTAAGACTGGCGGAGTAAGCAAATCCATCCTGAACGCGCATTGATGGGGAGGAACCATGCTGAAATTGATTCCGCTATCCCTGAAAGAAGCAAATGCTTTTGTCGCCGCCCACCACCGCCACCACAAGCCAGTCACCGGCCATAAATTTTCGATAGGCTGCGAATGTGACGGGCGGCTGGTGGGCGCGGCCATCGTGGGCCGTCCGGTGAGCCGGTATCTGGATAACGGCCTGACGCTGGAGGTCACGCGGCTGTGTACGACCGGCGAGAAAAACGCTTGCAGTATGTTGTATGCAGCGGCGGCGCGGGCGGCAAAGGCGATAGGATACCGCAAGATTGTCACCTATACGCTTGATACGGAGGATGGAGCCAGTATCCGGGCGGCAGGCTGGACGTGCGCCGGTCCCGCTGGCGGCAAACGCTGGACGGGCCAGCGCCGCCCCGCTGCTGATCTCTGTCCGGCACAGATGAAATTGCGGTATGAGAAATTACTTTAAGGAGACATAATGGACATTGAAAAACTGAATAAGGCTTTGTATGACAAAACGGAAGAAGCCGTATACCTTGTTGACCGGGCCGTTCTGCTCCACTTAAAAGAAGCGCGGGATGGCGATTATGATTATGCCGTTTTCGATAAACAGACCAAAGAAAAGGTTGCCGAAGGCAGGATAAGCGAGGATGAAGTGCTGGACGGTATCGACCCTATTCATGACCATCTGGCATCGGCACGGGATGCCGCCATTGGTGCATTTGGTCTGGACGGCATTGAGGTGGCACAGGTAGGCTTGACCTCTTTGAAAGAGTTTCCCACATCAGACATCCGCCGCCGTGAGATTTGGGAGCCGGAAACGCTGCCGAAAGACGACATCCGCTTTATCGACAGCCATTATAATGAGCAGTTCCGTATCCCTGACGGCGGCACGATTCAGATAGAGTACCCGGATCTGGTTGTATCTGTCAGGTGCGAATATCTTGACGAGTACCATACCTGTATCGGGGCCGAGATGTACCATATCTGCCAGTTTGCCGAGGCGCTGGAGCGCAACGGCGGTGTCTGCCGCCCGGAGCCGGTACTGGATGCAGACCGGGCGGCATGGAAAATCGGCGTGAGCGCCTGTCTCACTGTGGAATGCTGTGCGGGTTCTTGGAACTATCACCTTTTTGATGATAAGCTGACGGAGCTAAAAAGCGGCGAATTGGAGATTGTAGGCTTCTCTATCAATGAGGTTCGGGACATGATTCTCACTGAAAACAACTTGGAGCGCCGCGCTATGACGCCAACTGACTATGGCTCGCTTATGGAAAAGGCGGCAATACAGAAGGAACTGGCCACTGTGCGGGGACAGTCGGACCAGATGGCTAAGAAGCCCTCCATTAAGGCACAGTTGGCGGTAAAGCCGGTTCCCAGCGAAAAAGACGCAAAACCGAAAGACAGGGAGGTACGTTGATGGAACTTGAAAAGCATCAACAGCTCATGGACCGCCTGACAGAGAACTACAACGACTATCAGGCGAACCTTCTGTTGAAGGACCGGCAGGAACTGATTGATGATGCTGCCAAAATCGCCGGTACTGCGGACGTATTTCACTGTCTGACGGAACGGCAGTATACAGAGCAGGAACTGACCTATCTGCTGCAATTCCAAAACCCGCTTGAGGTTGTCGCGGACCGCTGGACCAACGAGGAAATTTTGCTGGATGCGTTGGATGCGGTGGTAAGAGATATCGTAGACAAAGAAGCTGATCTGACACTCTATCCGCTGGCGGCGGACGCGCCGGAGAAAAAGCCGGACGGTTTGCGGAAGTTTCTCAACGTGGACCTGGAAAGAGTTCTGCCGCAGATCATGAAGCAAAAAACAGCATTTTATCAGACGGACCTGAAGTATGCGCTGGCGGATATGCGGAACGGCGCAGCGAC
>CAMWQV010000567.1 GCA_947176425.1 uncultured Clostridia bacterium | reverse complement strand
TTTTTCTCCAAAGTCTACAATTTCCCAATATGACTAAAATTTCTTTTCAACACTACACCCCGATCACAGTCTGGTTTCGTCAACAAAACTTTATAGACGATAGCTCTGCATGTTTTACAGTATTCCTACCGCTTCTCCCAAGCACTAGGCGGATTCATTCAGTGGTACAAATATCGCTGGCGATACTTGTATAGACGATAGCTTTACACGCTTTATAAGCTTCCTATCACCCGTCCTAGACATTGGTTACTCCCTTTAATCCTCCGGAATTAGCCCGTCCCATTTTGTACTAATGCTGAACTATTCCTTTGGGTTCAAATGGCACTACGGTGTAAATTATGCGATTAGAAAGAAAGACTGTCAGCGGCCAGGCTGACATTTAAGGAGATGTTTGTTTCTGTATAAGTGGTAGTTCCTGCTGTACTTGTAATCATAATATCTGTCCTTTCCGCGTAGAATGACATTTTTGCAGGGGAGTGTCTGATCGGGTGTATTCCCTCGGGGATATATCTAAAGCCGTTCCTGTTGGCGCAGGGGCGGTTTTTACTTTGTATAAGTAATGCAAAAGGCAGATAACCGAAGTTACCTGCCTGTAAAGCTGAATGAAATAGGTGGGTGACAATCCACGTCTCCTAACAATGGGCGACGGCCGCCTGTTCTGTCCTCAGATTTCATCCAATATAGCTTACTCATTTGGTAACTTTACAATAAATTCAGTTCGCCTCAAGTTTCTATAGTCCTTTCTCTTTCAATTTCTTCACAAGGTTTACATAAAACTCTCTCACATCAAATCCCGCAATATTTTCCCGGTTCAGATCGATCATATCGCCGTGGGAGATACCTCTGCCAACGGGAACGGTCAAATAGATAAAGTTACTTCCCCACTTCATGCTGTCCACAGAGACCAGCCCATCATTGGCTCCGTCAAAATGTTTCACCATCGGATAGGACAGATTCATGGGGAATCTGCCGCTGGAAGCGCGGTTCATCTTAGTGCCGACACTCTGGTAATAGACCTCCGGGCTGTCGGGCAGTTCCTCGTTTAAGCGGGCACAGGCGGAGGCAGTAAGATCCTGCACAGCCTCCATAAAATTCGGATCGTGGTCACCCAGCAGAGTCAGCGCCGCATTGTATTTCGCAGCCACCTTGTCGCAGACATCATCGGGAATATGCTCCAGAAGATAATCCGCAAAAATACAGCCCCGGTGAGGCGTGTTTACGGTGGTCAGGGAGGCTACATAGGGAGCCATGCCGCATTTGGAGATGGCGTAGCGGCTGTCCAGCCCGCCCTTGGAGTGGGCGATGATATTAACCTTTTCCGCGCCGGTTTCCTGCAGGATCTGCCGGATGCGCTGGGTCAGTTCTTCGCCGCAGGCCGCCACGGAAGCGGCAGACTGCTGACTGCCGTAGTAGACCTGCGCACCGTTTCTTTTCAGTTCCGCCGGAATCCTGCCCCAATAGTTCAGAAAACGGAAATCCCGGAAGAATACGCCGTGAACGAGCAAAAGGGGATATTTTGTCAGACATTCCTGATTCTCGGCGCGCACTTGATTGAGCAGATATTTTTCGTTTTCACAAATCACTTCATTTTGGGTGATCTGAATGATTTTGCAGAGGATGAAGAGGTGCACGATCGGAATCAGACCGCAGAGAGCGCCGATCACGCGCCATCTGATACCGAGTTGTACTGAGGTAAGATACACGCGTATCATGCCGTTCCAGAAAAGGATAAACTCTATCAGAAAGGCAAGGCCGAACTGCCTCAGCCAGAAAAAGGGCTGGCTGAAACTGGTGTCGTAGCCGGGCAGTCCTACGATGAGCATGGTGAGACAGCATATGATCTCAAGCACGGTCGTCCCCAGAAAGATCTGAAGCAGGGCAATACCGTTTTCCAGAATTTGATTGCGGGTCGTAGAGACTTTGCTGACCGTCAACGTGGGGAAAATGTTAATGTATAAAAGCAAAAGATAACAGATACATTCTGCGGCGGCACAGGGGGCAGGAAACCGGGTGTCAATCCGGTCCGCAAAAAATAGAAAGGTACAGACAGAGCGGATATTGAGAGCCACCAGTACGATGACAGCACTGAGGAGCTTTGCAAGAGTTTTCGAGAGTGTTTTCATAGTCTTCTCCTGTATGTCGGTTGCAAAATGCGGTTACATTGGTATAATGTAATATTATGTAGTGTTTTCTGTGTTTATCGTAGCAGATGCAGTGCTGTTATGCAAGATAAAGGAGTGGGAACCATGGCGGTCGCAGCGGCAAAGACCCGGGAAGAACGGATGGCAACAGATTCAGTGGGCAGATTGATGGTGAGTATGACACTGCCCGCTATTGTGGCACAGATCATCAATATCCTGTACAGCATCATTGACCGCATTTATATCGGCCACATGAGAGGGGTGGGGGCAAACGCCTTGACAGGCGTGGGTGTGACCTTCTGTATCACCATGTTTGTCTCGGCTTTTTCCGCCTTTATCAGTAACGGCGCGGCGCCTCTGGCGGCGATCTGGCTGGGAAAGGGAGACCGTGAGCACGCGGAGAAGATACTTGGCAACAGCACAAGTTTTCTTGTGATCTGTACGGTGGTGCTGATGGTATTTTTTTATGCCTTTCAGAGACCCTTACTTTATATGTTCGGGGCCAGCGACGCCACCATCGATTACGCTACGGATTATCTGTCCATCTATCTGGCGGGCACGCTTTTTGTAGAGCTGGCGCTGGGATTGAATGCCTTTATCATCTGCCAGAGCCAGTCCAGGACAGCGATGCTCTCCGTACTGATCGGAGCGGTTGCCAATATCATTCTGGATCCCATCTTCATCTTCGGATTCCATATGGGAGTCCGGGGCGCAGCGACAGCCACGGTGATATCACAGGGGCTTAGCGCGGCGTGGGTCGTAGGATTTCTTTTGAGTAAAAGAT
>CAMWQV010000566.1 GCA_947176425.1 uncultured Clostridia bacterium | reverse complement strand
CACTAATTTTTCCAGATACATCTCGTCATCCCCAAAACAGGCGCGTGCCTCCGCTTTTGCCTCTGCCAGTGCAGCGGCCAGCTCCGACGGCTTTTCACAGCGTCGGATTCCTCTGCCGCCTCCTCCGGCGGAGGCTTTCAGCATCACCGGATAGCCGGTTTGTTCCGCCGCTGCCAGGGCCTCCGCCTCACTGTGAACAGGTCCGTTTGAGCCGGGCGTTACCGGGACGCCGGCCTCCTGCATCAGCGTCCGTGCGGCGGACTTCGACCCTGCCCGCCGGATGACATCTCCTGACGGTCCGATAAACGTCAGGCCCGCTTTGGCACAGGCGTCAGCAAAATCTGCATTTTCGGAGAGAAAGCCGTAACCAGGATGGATGCCGTCGCAGCCGGTAGCCAGTGCAGCGGTCAGAAGGGCATCCTGATTAAGATAGCTGTCTGCGGCCCGTGCGGGTCCGATACACACGAACTGTCCGGCCAGCTGGACATGAAGTGCGTCCCGGTCCGCTTCAGAATAGGCCGCCACCGTTTCCACCCCCGCCTCCCGGCAGGAACGCAGGATACGCAGAGCGATTTCTCCCCGATTGGCAATCAGAATCCGTTTCAGCATGGCGTATAACGGAACAGCGGGTCGCCAAAAGCCGCAAGCTGGCCGTCAGCCTTCAGGACCTCCTCTATCACGCAGTCGCAGGGTGCAGGGACTTCGCTCATCATCTTCATCGCCTCAAGCAGACAGACCGTTTGTCCCTTTGACACCCGTGTGCCTGCCGGTGCGAACGGCGGCTGGTCCGGCGCAGGTGCGGCATAAAATGTTCCTACCAGGGGAGCGTCAATGGTTTTCGTGTCCTCTTTCATTTTCTCATTCTCCTGCGGCGCCGGAACTGCGGCAGCAGCCGGAAGCGCTGCGGATCCTGCCGTATTTCCCCGCTCCAGTTCCAACGAAAAGCCGGGTTTGGTCAGCTTCAGAGCGCGGAGTGAGCTTTGCTCAAAACGATCCATCAGTTCAAAAATTTCGGGATTTGTCATGCGTCTTATCTCCTGCTTTTCAGATTCAAGGCATGGGGTTTCCGGAATTAATCTTAGTTTGCGTGGCTTTCCAGGTACGCTTTGACATCGCCTACCGTTTTCAATGTGGGCAGCGCCTCGTCTTCTACCACAACGCCGGTGGCTTCCTCTATCGCCATTGCCAGTTCTACCAGCGCCAGGGAATCCGTTCCCAGATCATCGACCAGCAGAGCGCTGTCCGTTACTTTTTCTATATCGCAGGTCAGAGTTTCGGCGATAACGCTGCGTACTTTTTCAAAATCCATGATAATACTCCTTTTTTATACAAAACTCATTTTATTTAGCTAAAAATTTTTAACTAAACATCTTGAACATATTGTATAGACTGGAACCGCCCCTGTCAAGGGGAATTTTGCTTAATATCAAGCGGAGCATAAAAAGAATATTAGACGGCTTGTTAAAAATTGACTATAGATAAAGGGAACCCATCATTGATACGATGGGTTCCCTAATGATCACCGTGCCCTCCAGTACTGCTGCCGGGCAGAGAGCGTTTGTCCAGTTCATCCGCCCTTCAGCCTAAACACTGGACGGCAGTTTTCTCATAGGATTGACCTAATATTTCTGCAAAGGCTGATATAAAGTCAGCACATATTCGGCGGCATTCGGGTAACAGATCGCGGCCAAATCCAACAATTTTTTATCGATATTAACACAGTTCATAAAGTAGCTGCTGTCCAACGTATAGACCCGCGGATTCTGATAAGCCTTAAATTCGGCGAATTGCTCCCATTCGTCGGTCAGCAGCCCGGGAATATTTGAGGGGAGCTGGTCATAAATCAAAATATCGGCGTCTCTGCATTCATCCATAAAGTCTTCTAAAGACATTCTGACTGCACCGCTGCCCTCCAGTTCCTCCAGTGCATATACGGCGCCTGCTTTTTGCAGCTGATGGGCGACAGCGGAATTACCGGCCTGTGTATACACGACGCCGCCGTAGACACGCCCATAGGCCACGACCGGCTTTTCTCCGGCAGCTCCCGATGAGAACTCTGTGGCATTCAAACGCTCTATAGTCCGGTTGTAGATTTCGTGGGCTTGATCGTCCATGGCAAAAAACGCGCCGAAAAATTTCAGCCATTCCAAATAAGCCTCGGTATCCGTCTCCCGTTCCTCCGAGACCACGGCATAAGGAATCCCCAGACTGTCTAAAACGCCGCACAGAGCGGTCCCGGCCTCACTGGACATATCGGTAAAGACCAGGTCCGGCGCCGCGTTAAGAAGGCCGTCCGTATCTCCGGCAAGCCAGGAATCCGGTTCAATATACTGAATCTGTCCGTTGGACAAACCTGTCTGTACTTGAGGGACAGTCCATTGAGCGGGGGCTTCTGTCACAGCCGCGACAGAATCAAATAAACGATCATTTTCCAGAAGTTCCAGGAAACCGATCTGCGTGGGGGAGGCAAACATCACACGGTTTACCGGCACCGTGACCTGCACCGCGTTTTCATGTCCCGAAGGAACCTGACTGCCCTGTGGAATCAGCAGCAGTTCCCGCCCGGCGGAATCGGTGACTAATTTAGTATCGTAAGCCAGATAAGCAATATCAAAATTTTGGGCGGCCTGCACACCGCGGCCCCGAGCGTTCAGCAATTCGTTTGCTTGCGCGTCGCTGAGACCGGGTTCCTCCTGCACGCCGTCGTCACCGCTGCTGCATCCGGACAGAAGCCAGAGCGTCAGCAAACCCGCCAGCAGCATCGCAGAAAATTTCTTCATAAATCTTTCTCCCATGACCCGCTAGGATTTTGCGGAAAGGTCCCTTGCGATACGCAGAATGCTCCAGGCAGGGACAGACTGCGGAAGACGCATATAAAACAGCCTCGGCGGATTGTTGGGTTCCAAACGCGGCTGATGAGCGGCGTCTTCCAT
>CAMWQV010000565.1 GCA_947176425.1 uncultured Clostridia bacterium | reverse complement strand
CCCTGATCCAGTACAAATTGAAGCAGAGACTCCGGTTTTTCGGTTCCGGCCAGGGTCAGCAGCTTATTCAGACAGTCAGCTTTTTTCCGCAGGTTCACGGCGGCTTTCAGAGTCAGCAGCTTCATCTGATCCTCCTCGCCGCAGAAAGCCGGAAAACAACGCTCCGCCTGTTTAGGATGGTCCTGAATCCAGCCCAGCAGACGGGTACAGGCTTCCTGAATCTCCGGCGCGGCCTGTGACAGATTCATATGGGCCAGGAATGGCTGGAGAAAAGCGTTTATATGAGAAGCGACCTCCTCCGGACCTAAAGCAGGCAGATTCCATCCCGGCAGCTGCAAACGTTGGTCCAGCAGTACCGCGGGGACATCGCATTCCGGGCGCTCCGCTTTGAAACAGACAGAGATTTTTTTCAGCTCCTCGTCGCCGGTCTGATCCAGCCTCAGATCACTGGGCGTGCGGAATATTCCATATTGGTTGGGCAGCACGGGGGTGTTGAACAGCTCAGAGACCCGCAGATATTGGGCGGCCTTTGCATACAGCTGCGCCAGCCATAAAACGGTATTGGTTTTCGGCGTGCGGCTGTTCAGCGTCTGCGCCCAGACGTCCATAGAGCCAGCTTTCCCTACCTGCGCCAGCAGCAGATTCAGCACGCCGCGGCAGGCATTGCTCCACATCCGGTCATCAAAGAGGGGCGATTTGCCGGTGTATTCCGGCAGGTCCCGCCATCCGGTCCGGCACAGTCTGTACAGTTCCCGGTCCGGCCCGGCGGCCAGCAGCAAACTCCACGCCGCAGCCCAGGCTTCGTTATAGAAGTCCGAACGCTGGGCATAGCCGCGGACCCGAAACCCCCGGTCGCTGCGGGTAATGATATAATCGGCAAGTCCGGCAAGGGTATACGCCGGAAGAAACAGCGCTGTTTCAGGACGGAACTCCTGATGCAGCAGCTGTTTTCTTAATTCCAGGCGGTTTGCAGGCTCCAGACCGTCCAATTTCTCCGAGGCGTCCTTCAGTAATTCGGGAATCCCGGGATCGGTGAAAATCTCCCGGGCAGTGTGCAGACGGCCAGCAGCCAAATCCTCTGCATTCTGGTTCGGAAACAGCGCCGCTTCGCCGGTCAAAATAGCGGTCTCCTTCGCCTCCATGCCGAGATCATACAGCGCCGCCAGCCATTCCGCCGGTTTTACTCCCGTGCGCAGGCCCTTTGCGATCTGACCCGGTGCGGCCTCCAGCGCGGACCGGACCGTTACGCATTTTTCTGTTGGCGGCAGGTACCCGGAGAGAACAGCGTACCAGTCCGTGCCGTCCTCCGGCAGCAGCATTCCCGGAATTTTCCGCCAAAGCGCGGCCAGCTGCTCCCTCTGTTCCGCTGTTTCGGCCTGTACGAGCCGGACTCCTTTTTCTGCCAGAGCATGATATTTCCCGTTCACAGGCAGCAGGGGCTGACGGGACAGAAAATTATAAATGCGCTCATAGAGATGGCCTCTGACCCAGGCGGCAGACCATTCTTTCCGCTCCTCCTGCGGCGGGATGGACATGACATGCTCGATTCCCCGGCGGTCCAGCGTCAGCAGGGCAGAAAGAAATTCCTGATACATTCCGGCGGCGCGGTCCAGCAGCGACTGATTTTCCTGCGCGTCCAGCGAGTCCGCGCTTCCGATCAGAGACACGCTGCTGCGGGGTTCATTGGGACGCAGAGCCGTACTGTTCAGCACCACTGGAAACGGAAACTGTTCCGAGCCAATCAGCGGGAAATCCACATAGAGCCGGGGCGCTCCCGCCGGAACCGAAAGAAAACCTGCCGTCCGGTTCCATTCCGCCGCCAAAGTAATGTCATCCTGCCGGAAAGTGATATAAGCTTTCCGTCTGGTCCCCACGAGAATCTTCTGCCGCAGAAGGCCGCCGGATAATTCTTCTGTGCCGCCCCGCCGGAATGTGAGCGTTTCGCTGCGGTCCTTTGTACGGATAATAAGCTTTACTTCGCTGAGCTGCTGAGAGAACAGCATGATACAGGGCAGTGTCCGGCGCAGGTCCTCAATCCCCAGCCAAGCGATTTTCCGGCTGCGCCCGTCCCGAAGATGATAGCAGAATTCCGTATTCAGCGCGCCGGATTCCAGCGATTCCAGCGGCGGGGCGGTATCCGCAGTCTTCAGGGAATGGATCGCCTTTTCGATAGCGTCAGATATCTCCTCCTGCGTCGTGCCGCTCCGGTCCAGACAGACATGGAAGGGCCGGTAGGGTTCTTGACCGTCTTTCAGGAAGGAACGGATATCTACCTGCATACTGAGCTGAAACGTGGACATAAAGCCTGTGCCGAACTGACCGATCCCTTCGCCTGGTTTTTTTGAGGATATCTGATTGACGATGGAAAGAATGTCCTGTACAGAAAAGGGCCTGCCGCTGTGCTGAAAGTGGACCGTATCGCCGGTCAGCTTAATCAGGACCCGTACAGGCTGGCCAGGTTCACTGAGGTCTCTGGCGTTTTGCAGCAGCTCCGTTGGCCAGCGGCGGGCCTGTGTCTCGTCAAACTCGTTGCGGATCCGGTCCATACCCTGCAAAATTTTTGCGGCGACTCCTTTTTGGTAAACATGGCTGATTTTCTGATCGATCAGTTCAGCGTACATATAATCGCTCCCTTCTTTTGTATTGTTCCGGTTGGAAAACAAAAAGCAGCCGTGCGATCAGAGCTGTCGTCGCAGGCCGCAAAAAAATCCTGATTTTTCTGTTTAAAATATAACATATGAATCTTTCAGTGTCAATACTTTTCTGTCGAAAACACAGGACGGACCGTTATTATAGTTCGTCCTCTGTCTCTTTTTTGCTATAAAATTATCTGAAAATGAAGATATTTTACAAGCCGTCAAAGACGCAAACTGTTATAATAAGAACTGGCAAGGAGGAATACCGCATGAAAAAAGAAGTACGGACGGCAGTCTTTGACGG
>CAMWQV010000564.1 GCA_947176425.1 uncultured Clostridia bacterium | reverse complement strand
GCTCGACTATATGGGACTGTTCCCTCATCAGGTGCGCGGGTTCGGACTGGGCGTCATGAACGCGAGAGCCAGATATTTCGCCGGAAAAAGTGATAACCCGCAGGTGCGGGCGTTTCTGGACAGCGGCAGGACTTTCGGACCGCATGGCGAGGGCCTTATTGTAGCAAACTCGATCAGTCATTATAACGATGAGATATCCAAAGAGTTGACGGAACGGACAAAACATGCAAACCTGGAAATGCGGGAAATGGGTTTTAAACCCTTTGTTGCGCCTGCACTCTCCTCAGGCGCGCTGTCATTGCTGCTCTGCCTGCGCGGCGATTGGAACTGTTCTTCTGTATATTTAGACGGCATCTTTATGGGTGTGAGAAACAGGACCGCGCCCAATGGTCCGGAGATCGAACGGCTGCCCCTGCCGGAAGCCTTGCTGGTCCGTCTGAGAGATACCGCAGAACTGCTGCGGCGTATCCCAGGTTGACGCGCCGCTATGCTGACTGTGATCTTGCCGCAGAACGAATATGCGGAACATCTGAAAAATACCCTCCTGCTCCTCCTTCCTGACGATACCGTCTGGCGCGACCCGGCGGATGGCTTGCAGGGCTTGCAGGGACGAAAACTGTTTTTTGCCGTTGCGCTGGATGAGGGCGGATGCAATTTCTGTTATTATCAAATGCTGTCCGTTTTTCGGAAAAATGCCTCTTTGCTGGAGGGGTGTGTGGGCGCAGTGGTGGTTACAGGCGTTGGCGAGATGTATACCAAAGACGTTGCACGGGATCTTGTGCTGTCCGCAAACCTCGCCGGATGCGCTTTTTTAGGCCGTCCGCTGGTGGAGGCGACCGGTTCTCTTAGAAATTTTCAGGTCCAGGCCCAGCTGGGCGGGACTGATGAGGCAACCGCTTTTCGGCTCGCGCTCACAGAACTGGCGGAACGGCTTGAAAATTGGACGGAGCTGCCGCCGGTAAAACATATCCTTGCTCTCCATGCCTCCGCACGTGCAACCAGCAATACCCTTGCTCTGTGGGAACTGGTCAAAAAGGGCCTGCCGGAAAATGTCGGCATCCAGGAAATCTGCCTGCAAAATGGTACCCTCGCGGATTGTATCGGATGCAGTTACAAAGCATGTTTCTATTTCGGACAGCAGGGCGGGTGCTTTTATGGCGGACCGATGGTCGATGAAGTGTTTCCCGCTGTTCGGGACTGCGACGCACTCGTGATGCTCTGCGCAAATTACAACGATGCGCTGGCCGCAAATTTGACCGCGTTCGTCAACCGGCTTACCTCTCTGTTCCGGCAGTCCAGATTTTATGAGAAAAAATTGTATGGTCTGATTGTGTCGGGGTACTCCGGCGGGGACTTAATCGCCAGACAGTTGATATCAGGGCTGAATATGAACAAAAGTTTCTTTTTGCCGCCAAGATTCTGCCTGCTGGAAACTGCGAATGATAAAGGCAGTCTCGTGAAGCTGGAGGGCGTTAGTGAGCGGGGAGCTGAGTTCGGCAGAAAAATGATGAGTTAGTGGAGATTTATACATGGTTTTGCCTGAAAATATTCAAAGATTAATTAACGGGCGGCCTTTTTCTGTTGATTGCATTGGGATGTCTGATTCTCAGGTCCTCTGCTTTGAGGATATGGTGCTGAAGATCGAAAAGACCGGAGAAGAACCGGAACGGGAACGCTTAATGATGCAGTGGCTGCAAGATAAACTTCCGGTACCCCGCATCCTTTGCGCGGAAGAAACAGATGGTTTTCAGTTTCTTCTGATGGAAAGAATACCCGGACAGATGTTGTGTTCACGGGAATTTTTGGAACAGCCCCAAAAGCTGGTGATACGGCTCGCTCAGGCTCTGCATATGCTTTGGAATGTCGATTTGGACGGATGTCCCTGCCGGTTTTCGCTGGACGATAAATTGAATTTTGCCGCACTGCGGGTAGCTGAAGGCTTATGCGATACGCAGAATGTGGAGCCGGATACCTATGGAGAAAACGGATTCGCTTCGCCGGAGGAGCTGCTGAAATGGCTGCGGCGGAACCGTCCGGAAGAAAAGCTGTGCCTCTCGCACGGAGACCTCTCTCTGCCCAATGTCTTTGCAGATCATGACCGGGTCTGCGGATTTGTCGATCTGGGCCGGTGCAGCGCCGCGGACCCTTATCAGGATATCGCAATCTGCTTCCGAAGCCTGCGGAATAATCTCAACGGTCGGTATGGAAGATTTAGGGTGGACTTTGACCCCGACGCCCTCTTTGCCGAACTTGGCATCCTGCCTGACCGGGAGTTGATCCGATACTATATTCTGTTAGATGAACTGTTTTGAGTTAGGAGGGATACCGATATGTTTTCACAGCGTCTGGATTTAGTTGTTGATCTGTATGGCTGTCCCAACCGGTGCAGGCATTGCTGGCTGGGACATATGCCCAATCGAACGATGGAGGAGGGATCCGACATCTGGCTGATGAACTATTTCAGGCAGTACTTTGAGACCGTTGTCTTCTACAGTTGGCTGAGGGAACCAGACTTTTGTGACGATTATCGTGAGCGCTGGACGCAGGATAACGAGATCAGTGTAGGCGCGAAGCCGGAACGGTTCGAGTTAGCCAGCTTCTGGCGGCTGGTTCGGGACCCGGATTATGCAGTATTTTTGAAGGAAGTCGGAGTCAAACGGGTTCAGTTGACGCTGTTTGGACTGGAACGGCTGACAGATCAATACGTTGGCCGAAAGGGCTCGTTTCAGGAAATTCTTACCGCTACAGAAATTCTGCTGAAGCATCAGATTGCGCCCCGGTGGCAGGCGTTTCTTACGGAAGAAAACAAGGACGAAGTTGTGGAGCTGCTGAAGTTGACCAAGGCACTGGAACTGGAACGGCGATGCCGGTCGTTTGGTGAAGAGTTCAGAACCTGTATTCAACTATTTACCATCTGCGTAAGAGGGTATGTAAATGGGAAAT
>CAMWQV010000563.1 GCA_947176425.1 uncultured Clostridia bacterium | reverse complement strand
ATACCATACATCCATTCATTTGGGCTATTCTTTTTTGTGAACTTTCAACTCTCAAAAAATGCTATTAATTGGTACAAATTGGAGTTTATGAGGATAAAATATGCTTAAACTGGAAAAAGTAAACGGGAAAAATGTATGGGACATTTTAAAGCTGCGTGTGGCTGAAGAGCAAAGCAGCTTTGTAGCAGGCAATGATATCAGCATTATCGAAGCCTATATTGTCACAACGGGAAATGGGTATGCCTTCCCTTTTGGAATATATGAAGATGATACGCCGGTAGATTTTCTGATGATTGGCTTTGATACAAATGATTACTGGGACGACGACCCACCAATCGCTAAAGGCAATTATAATCTGTGGCGATTGATGATCGATCAAAACCATCAGAATAAAGGGTACGGTAAAGAAGCGGTCAGACTTGCACTGAATTTCATAAAAACCTTTCCGTGTGGCAAAGCAGAATACTGCTGGCTGTCATATGAACCTGAGAATAAAGCTGCCTGCAAGCTGTACCGCTCCTTCGGATTTGTTGAGACCGGCGAAATGGATGGTGAAGAATTAATTGCCATTTTGAAGCTGTAAACGATACTTTATTATTGGGGAGAGGTGTAAGTGAGGCGGATATTGCCGCAGGATGTGTTTGGCTCAAATTGAATAACCGGATAGAAAGCGGGGGATATATCATCCTCCGTTTCTTTATGCGTCGAAACATCTGGACATTTTTCTTGCAAACAGCCCATATATCTGATAAAATAATCATATCATATACTCCAGAATAAAAAGGGACAGGAAAGAGAAGGAGGGACCACGATGCCGTCACAGCGGTTAGACAAGCTACTTGCTTCCACCGGGCGCTGGTCGCGGAGAGAAGTCAAGCATCTGATTAAAGAGGGGCGCGTCCTGCTGAACGGCACGCCCGCGGGAGCGCCGGAGGAAAAAGCGGACCCGAATACAGACAGTATCCTGGTAGACGGCGCGGACCTGGGCTGGCAGGCATTCACCTATGTCATGATGTGCAAACCGGCAGGGGTGCTTTCGGCTACGGAGGACCGCCGTCAAAAAACCGTGCTGGACCTGCTGCCGGAGGAGTTACAGCGAAAAAATCTGTTTTTAACAGGCCGTCTGGACAAGGACACGGAGGGATTGCTGCTGCTGACTAACGACGGCGCACTGGCACACCGTCTGATGCTGCCAAGAAACCATGTAGAAAAGACCTATTATGCCAAGCTGGACCTGCCGCTGACAGAAGAAGACTGCGCCGACTTCGCCCAGGGAATCACGCTGGCGGACGGTTCTGTCTGCCGCCCCGCGAAACTGGAGCTGCTGAATGACGGCACGGAAGTTTTTATCACCATACATGAAGGAAAATTCCATCAGATCAAACGGATGGTCTCCACACGGGGGGCCGCCGTCCGGTATTTGAAGCGGCTTTCTTTGGGGCCGCTGCATTTGGACGAGGGAATGCAGCCGGGAGAATACCGTCTGTTAACGCCGGAAGAAGTTGCGGAAATCGGCGGAAATCCCTGAAAATCCCCGGAACAGACAAATCAGACAAAAAGGAACAATATTTTTTGTGGAAAAAAGAAAAAATCTCTTGCAATGTGTCGAAAGAAACAGTATAATACGAAAAGAACCTGACATGTTGTACAAAGGTATTCGATAAAATATGGCTGATGGAGGGGAAATTATATGTCTGGAAGGATGTTTCAAAATGTCGTCCTGCAAATCAAGGACGCTACTGACCGGGTAGTCGGAGTAATTGACGCGGAGGGTACTGTCATTTCTTGCAGTGACTTGGGGCTCATTGGCATCAAATGGCCGGAATATGTGGAACACGTCAACCGTGCGGACGGTGCAATCACCGCAATGGACGGCAGGACCTTCCATGCCCTCAGCGGCTGGGGTTCCCATTTTGATTACGCCGTGTTTACCATGGGTGACGACGAGATCAGTTATACCGTGTGTTCCATGGCCAGCGTCGCCCTGAACGGCGCAAAAAGCTACTATGAGGAAAAGCATGACAGAGGCTCCTTTATTAAAAATATTATCTCGGATAATATCATGCTCAGCGACATCTATATGCGGGCTAAAGAACTGCATGTCGCGCCGGAAGTCCCCAGAGGCGTATTTCTGATCCGGCAGATTGAGAGCGGAGACGCCGCGGTGATGGACTTGGTGCAGGGCCTGTTCCCGGACCGGCAGAACGATTTCGTACTCAGTGTGGGCGACAGCGATGTTGCGTTGATCCACCAGCTGCCGGAGACGAGCGGCGATAAGGAGATGCAGCGGGTTGCGGCCATGCTGGAGGAGACTTTGCGGGTTGGCGGCGACGGCCATGTGGTTATCGGCATCGGCACCGTCGCACAGCACCTGCGGGATCTGGCGAAAAGCTATAAGGAAGCGCAGATTGCTATCGAAGTCGGCAAGGTGTTTGACACGGAAAAATATATTATCAGTTATGAAAGTCTGGGAATCGGACGTCTGATTTACCAGCTGCCGACGACATTATGCGAGATGTTCCTGGTGGAAGTGTTCAAGAAAAATCCCATCGATTCGCTGGACCAGGAGACATTGTTCACAATCCATAAGTTCTTTGAGAACAATCTGAATGTATCGGAGACGGCGAGAAAGCTGTTTGTTCACCGGAATACATTGGTGTACCGGCTGGAGAAGATCAAGAAGCTGACAGGTCTCGATCTGCGCGAATTTGACGACGCGATCACGTTCAAAGTCGCGCTGATGGTCAAGAAATACCTGACCAGCCGCGGGATAGACGCCTGATCCATCCGGATGACAAGCGACCATATAGGCCGGGGACAGAATCGTCCCTGGCTTATTCTGTTGTCAGGCAGATTTTCTTCCCTTCCTGTTGAAAGTTTCCGGCGTTTGTGATATCCTTAACTATAATTTCCTTAATAGGGTATTTTATGGGAGGCCAAAGAG
>CAMWQV010000562.1 GCA_947176425.1 uncultured Clostridia bacterium | reverse complement strand
GCTCGGAGATGTGTATAAGTGACTGGTTTATGGAATTAAGAAGTAAACAGCGCGCTCAGCTGCGCGGAATCGCCAACGGTTTGGATACGATTGTGCAGGTCGGAAAGGACGGAATCGGCGATAACCTGGTAAAACAGGTCAATGACGCGTTGGAAGCGCGGGAGCTGATCAAGTGCAAAGTGCTGGAAAATTCGATGCTGACGGCAAGAGAAGCATGTCAGGAACTGGCGCGGCTGACCCGCAGTGAGGAAGTGCAGGTAATCGGGACGAAATTTGTTTTGTACCGGCAGCACTATGACAAGAGCAAACGGAAGATCGAGCTTATAAAAAACCGGGCAAAAAAGAGCCCGGCCTGAGATGAGAAAAAATTTTTCTTCTTGGAGGAGATTTTTTGAGAATTGGTATTTATGGCGGTACGTTCAATCCGATTCACACGGGACATTTGGAGGCCGCAGGATACGCTGTGAAAAAACTCCGATTGGAGAAACTGCTTCTGATTCCCGCCGGTCTTCCGCCCCATAAGGATTTGGAGGCCGGCGCACCGCCGCCGGGAAAACGGCTGGAAATGGTCAGGCTTGCCGCGGAAACGTGCAGTGCGGAGGCCCTGGACCTGGAACTGCGGCGCGAAGGAAAAAGCTATACGCTGGACACACTGCGGGAATTAAAAAAATGTTACCCGAAGGACCGTCTTTTTCTCTTGATGGGCAGCGATATGTTTCTGTCCTTCCATAAGTGGAAAGAACCGAAAAAAATCGCAAAGCTTTGTACGCTCTGCGCGTTCAGCCGGGAGCGGCAGGACGAATATGAGGCGTTCAGCGCGCAGAAAAAGTTTCTGAAAAAATCTCTGAACGCGGATGTGGAGCTGCTTGCGCTGCCGCAGGTGATAGAAATTTCGTCTACCCGTCTGCGGCAGGACCTGGCGGGGAACAGAGAACTTGCAAAAAAATACTTGACACCAGCCGTCTATGGTTATATCCTGCGGGAAGGACTGTACCATACAAAGGCTGACCTGCGGCATCTGCCATTGGAGGACTTGCGGTATGTCTCGCAGTCAATGCTGAAGCAAAGCCGGGTCCCCCATGTGCTGGGAACGGAATCGACTGCCGCGGCGCTGGCTCTGCGCTGGGACGCGGACGAGATATCCGCCCGCCGCGCCGCTCTCCTGCACGACTGCACAAAAAAATTAGACAGGGAACAACATTTGCAGTTGTGCCGTCAATATGGTGTGGACCTGGACGCCGAGGAGCTGCGGGAGGGAAAATTGCTCCACGCGCTCACCGGGTCCCTGGTGGCACGGGAAGTTTTTGGGGAATCGGAGGCAGTGACAGAGGCGATCCGCTGGCATACGACCGGGAAAGCCGCGATGTCCCTGCTGGAAAAAATCATCTATCTGGCGGATTACATCGAACCGACACGGTCTTTCTGTGATCTGACTGAACTGCGCGCCCTTGCCTTTCAGGACCTGGACCGTGCGGTGCTGCTGGGACTGACAATGGCTGTGGAGGACCTGAAAGAAAACGGAATGGCAGTCCATTCTAATAGTGTGTACGCGAGGGATTATCTGAAAGGAAAGCTGACATGAGCAGAGGCAGGCGGGAAGCTGTACCAAGCAAACAGCAGAGAAAGAGGGGCGACCCCTTTGCGGAAGAAATGGCCAGGCGGCCCGGAAAAAAGAAGAAAAAAAAGCGCGGCGGTCTGGTGGTTGGCAGTATAGCAGCGGTGTTCATGGTTCTGGGCGCCGTGCTGGTATGGAACTTTTTCTTCAAAAAACCGGTGGTGTCGGACAATGACCGGCCAGTGGTGTCGCAAAACGGACTGTCCGATGAAAGCGGCGGCGATGCTTCCGGCGGCGGTACTGCCCCGGTGGGGGGAAGAAAAGAAGATTTTTATACGTTCCTTCTGCTGGGCAGAGACACCGGCGGCGGCGGAAATACAGATACACTTATTCTGGTGTCCTATAATGTGGCGGACCAGCAGGTCAATATGATGAGCATTCCCAGAGATATTGCGGTCAATGTGGCCTGGAGTACAAAGAAGATCAACAGTGTGTACAACGCCAAAGAGTCCAGCGGCGGCGGGGTGGAAAATCTGAAACAGCAGGTCGCGTATCTCACAGGCGTACTGCCCGATTTTTATGTGGTCATCGAATGGAAAGCTGTGGGACGAGTTGTCGAGGCGGTAGGCGGCGTGGAGTTCGATGTGCCCCGGAATATGAATTATGACGACCCCTATCAGGATCTGCACATCCATCTGAATAAAGGCGTGCAGACGCTGAACGGCCAGAAAGCGATGGAGATGCTCCGCTACCGGCACGACAATAATGCCAGTGTGGGGTACAACGATACCGGGCGCATGGATACGCAGAAGGCTTTTTTGAAGGCGATGGCGAAACAGGTCCTGAAACTAAAAAATATGACTCAAATCGGCGAGTTTATCAGTATCTTCATGGAAAACGTGGAGACCGATTTGAAACTCAGCGATCTGACCTGGTTTGCGTCCAAGGCTTTGGGCATGGATACCGAAAATATCCAGTCCAGTACGCTGCCCTATTTTGATGTAAGTACCTATCGGGGCGCTTATTACTTCCTGCCGGACCCGGCCGGGATTGTCCCGCTGGTCAATGAGCAGTTTAATCCCTACAATCGAGATATTACGGAAAACGATTTGCAGGTGCTTGTACGCAGGGAAGACGGCTCCTGTTATGTAACCGGCGGCGGAACTCTGCTTGATTCCTCCTGGGGAAAGAGCTATTCCGGAAAGACAGTCAGTACCGCAGGCGGCGGAACATCTGTTGAGAAACCGACCGGCGTCACGGCGTCAACAACCCCCAGCAGTTCCTCCGGTTCCTCGTCCACATCCGGCGGGACGCAGAAACCGAACAGTCAGCCAACGGCAAAACCGGACCAGAAGCCGTCCGGCAGCGGGAACAGCAATACGCCGTCCGGCGG
>CAMWQV010000561.1 GCA_947176425.1 uncultured Clostridia bacterium | reverse complement strand
GCGTTCCTTCCCCCTGATGTTTTGAGTACTTATTTCCCGACTTTTAGGTTACCAGCAGAATTGTGGCCCCCAACTGCTCATTGATGCTTTGCAGGGTGCTAAGCAGCATTTGAGATGAATGGCTATCCAAGGCCCCGGTAGGTTCATCGGCCAGGATCAGTTTGGGCTTATTGATGATGGCTCTGGCACAGGCGCAGCGCTGCTTCTGACCGCCGGACACCTGATAGAGATATTTGTCCAGAATATCCGTGATGTTGAGGCTCCCGGCGATCTCCTTCACTTTTCCCTCGATCTGCTCAACAGGCGTTTGATTGATTGTCAGGGCCAGCGCAATATTTTCGGAAATAGTCAGCGTGTCCAGAAGATTGAAGTCTTGAAAGACAAAGCCGAGATTTTCCCGGCGGAATCGCGCTAATGCCTTTTCCTTGATCTCTGTTACATCGGTTCCATCCAGGTAGATGTGGCCCGCGCTGACCGTATCAATCGTGGAGATGCAGTTCAGCAGCGTTGTCTTGCCAGAACCGGACGCGCCCATGATGCCCACAAACTCACCCTCGCGGACTGAAAAACTGATGTCATTGATTGCCTTTGTGATGTTTCCCTGGTTTCCGTAGAATTTCTGGATATGATCCAGTTTCAAAATTTCATTCATTGGGTTCACCTCCACAGCCATTGTAAACGAAACCGGCTCCCATTTGTATCAAGTTTTCTTACAAAACTCTTACAGAATTGTAAGAAGTGCAGGACCGGTCAGCCCTGCACCTGATGGATGAAGTCATTGACATGGAAAGAAAGCTGAATCGTTGTGCCTTGCCCTGCGGAATCGGCGCACAATCCAATGTCCAGCTTATCACACAGTCGCTTACACAGATAAAGGCCGATGCCGGTTGCGTCCTGGGCGACGCTCCTGCCATTCTTCCCGGTGAAGCCCTTCTCAAAGATACGGGGGAGATCGCTAGCATCAATACCGATACCGTTGTCCTGCACACACAAAATTATATCATTCCCCCGCCGCACAGTATAAAATTTGATTTCCGGCTGCGGTCCCCGGTACTTGACTGAATTGACAATAAGCTGGTTGAGAATAAAGCATATCCATTTTTCATCTGAATAGACGGCATCATCCGTTTCTTGCAGTTCGATATTGACACTATTTTGCAGGAGCAAATACTTGTTCTCCGCGATTGCCTGATGAACAACATCAAACAGCCGAATTTCTCTTACAGAATAGTCTTTTTCTGTATGTTCGCTTCGGGCGTAGTAAAGGGCCTGCTCCGTAAAGCGATTTGTTTTTTCAAGCTCTACCAACAGCTCCTTTGTAAAGTCGGAACGGTGATTTTCACAAAGGAGCCTCATGGCGGTAATAGGCGTTTTGATCTCATGCACCCACTGCTCAATGTGGTCCTTATACTCTATGCGCTCCCGTTTGACTATGCCGATTTGCTCCAGCATGGATTTCCCAGCCATTTTCAAAATCTGATAATAGACCTGGTCGTCAGCCTGCTCCGGTCGCTCCATGACTTCGGCAATCAAATAGCGTTCCTCTAACTGGTCAGCTAAAGTCAGCAAATTATCCAGTTTTGATTTCCGGTCACAGTAGGACTTCCACAGGTAGCCGAATAAAACAACGAGCCAGACCGCTAAAATGGCAGCGATGCTATCAAGGCTGTTTCCACTCACCCGCAGGAACAGTGTCAGCGCAATCATGCAGAGGAAATGCAGGAACAAAAGCGGAAGTTGCTGTTTCCAATATACTTTGCCGTTCATAGTGTGTACCCCTGCCGGTGCTTCGTCTTGATAAAATCCGTCAGACCGATGGATGCCAGTTTCTCACGGATACGATTTATGTTGACGCTCAAAGCATTATCGTCTATATAAACCTGATTATCCCATAGGTATTCCACTATGTCGGTACGGGCGCAGATTACTCCTGCGTGTTTGAACAGATAGCACAAAATTTTCAGTTCGTTCTTCGTCAGATCGGCTTGCTGTCCTGCATATTCGATCTTGCTGGTATCCAGATGCAGAATAGCTTCCTGATAGGGTTAAGTTGGTCTGTGCCTCCGTGGGATAGGCCCGTTTCAACAGGGACGCGATTCTTGCCAGCAGGATTGCCGTATTATAGGGCTTTGTGATGAAGGCATCACCGCCCAGCATAATGCTGTTTAATTCATCCATATCTGTGGTGCAGCTTGTCACAAAGATGATTGGGACATTGGAGAAACTGCGTATCTGCGAGCAAAGAGTAAAGCCGTTGGTTTGTGGCAGCTTTATATCCAGCAGAATCAAATGTGGCAGAAAGACTTTGACTGTTTGGACAACGGTAGTAAAGTCCATGACCGCTAATGCCTTGTAGTCATTTCCTTCTAAAAGTGTGACAAGTTCTGCCTGTATAATGGGATCGTCCTCAATAATGAGAATTTTTTGTTTCATTACAGCACCCCCGATGTAAGTATATCATAGTTATTGGTAATTGCAATGGGGCAGCAACAGAAGCGGCCAGAATATCTTTCCCGGCCACTTCTCAATTAGGTATATATCAATTCCATAAAGATTTCAATCTCTGTCCTTGCTGTAAAGTCGGTCACTTCGCCAGAGAGCCACCTTCTCTGGACGATTAATTCCACATCCCCCCAAATGCAACACTTTTGGGGAGGGTGATATTATACCCTTTTTTACGGATTCCGGTATACTGTGTGTTGGCCTGCCGCTCGAAACCATTCTTCACACCAATTCCTCTGCCGGTATACGCGACATACTTTCCCCATAGTCCCTGTGCCTATTTTCGCGCCTTCGTTCAAACTGGGTTATACCAAACTCGGTACAAAACGGGCAAGCTGGGCAATGTGGGACCCACATTGCGAAATTGTCTCTTCCGCCTGTGGCGGGAGAGACAATTTGCTTGGTGCTTTAGCGTAAAAAAACCCCCGGTTCTACCGGGGGAATAAAAAGCTTTA
>CAMWQV010000560.1 GCA_947176425.1 uncultured Clostridia bacterium | reverse complement strand
TGCGTTCCTGGTGCATGCGCATAAAATAATATCCCGGTACGTTGATAAATGGGAAATGGCAGGCAAAAATAATCGCGTCTGCGCGGACGGTTCCTTTGTCTGTACGCAGTTGACCGCCGCCGGCTTCCAGCACCCGTGTGTGTTCATATACTGTCAGGTCTTCCGCCAGAGCGTAGAGCAGCCGCAGAGGATGAAACTGTGCCTGCCTCTCACAGCGCACCCCGCCTTTCACGGGAAAAGGCAGACCGGTTTCTGTAGTGAACTGCACCGGAAGTCCGGCGCGCTCTTCGGCGGCAAATTCTTCGGCAAGGCTGTTTTCTTCTTTTAATGAATAGAGATAAGCCGGAAGACGTTCCCAATCACAGGTGATTCCACGGTCTTGAATCAGCTGCTGATACGACTCGACTGCTTCCTGCTGCGCCTGCGCGTACAGCCGCGAGGTCTTTGGACCCAGCGATTTCTCCAGCTTTCCATAAATTGCGCCATGCTGTGCGGTTACTTTCGCGGTGGTGTTTCCGGTTTGGCCGAAGCCGGTCCGGTCCGCTTCCAGAACTGCGGTTTTGATTCCGGCTTCAGTCAGCAGCGCGGCGGTCAGAATCCCTGCCAGTCCGCCGCCGATCACTGCCGCTTCCGTGTCCAAATCGCCCTCCAGCGCAGGACGGGGCGGGAATGCCGCGGTTTGATGCCATATCGATTGCATTTAAATCACCTCATCCATAGCTTTTGCCGGATGAGGTGAGATTAATCATATTCAGAGAAACAAACTGTGCTGCGTCTGCCAAAGTCTGGTGCATCTCCCTCAAGAGGGAGATGTCAGCCTGCTTCGACTTGATACAAGCAGATTATAGTAAATTTCATAATCAACATGCTTGAAAACATTGAAAATCACCTGCATATCGCTGCTGTTTTCTGCCTGAAATGCCTGAACTGTCTGTACAGCGATCTCCGCTGCTCTGCTATTGGGGAAGTGAAATTCACCTGTAGAGATACAGCAAAATGCTGTGCTTTTGACGCCATACTGTTCCGCCAGTTCCAGGCAGGAGCGGTAGCAGGAAGCCAGAAGTTTCTCGTCCTGTTCCGTCAGCTTGCCGGAAATAATAGGACCAACGGTATGCAGGATATATTTGCAGGGCAGATTGTATGCCTTCGTTATTTTTGCTCTGCCTGTTTCTTCTTCATGCCCCTGCATCATATCCGCACACGCCAGCCGCAGCTGGATTCCCGCATAGGTATGGATGCAGTTGTCGATGCAGCCGTGGCAGGGGACATAGCACCCTGTCATCCCACTGTTGGCGGCATTCACGATGGCATCGCAGCGCAGCGTGGTAATATCACCCTGCCAGAGATAGATTCCCTCCATAATTGGCATCAGGTCCGCGATGTCTGTGATCCCTTTTGCGGACAGTTCTTCTTGCAGGTATTCATCCTGCATCTTCAAAAATTTCTCACTGATTTTTCCCGGCATACGGACGTTGCATAAAGAGCGGAACAGCTGTGCCTGCCCGTCCTGACTGTCTGGGATTTTAATTTGTGAATATCTGGGCTGTTCGGCAAGCAGCTCTTTTATCAGGTAAATCCGCCGTTCTGTCTGCGTCATATTACCCCCACCTTTCTATCATATTGCCTCCAGCAATATCTGCCCAATGTCTCCGGTCAGACAAATACTCTGCTTCTCAATTTCACGGGGCGCATAGGCTTCCTCCTTGTTAATGCAGATATAACGTGCTTTCGCATTTTGATTTACCTGCCGCCAGAAAGGAAACTTGATAATTCCCGGTGTATTATAGCCGACACCCAGCTCCAGAAACACAATTTTTTCATGACAGCGAAGGAACTGATCATATCGCTCTGCCGCAGTGTACCAGCCTTCATCCTGCACGAATTTATTGTCGGAACGCAGGTTCATTGTTAAGGGCCTGCCGCAGCGGGGACAGCGGGGAATCAATTCTGTGGGGATTTTCATATCTTTCTGCTGCTCCATCATCTGCCGGATAACGTCCTCATTGTCCCAGGTCTCCTGACAGCAGGGTTCGCTGCATTGGAACAGCCCGTAATCCCCCTGTGTGTAGAACAGCCGCTTTTTATCAAATCCGGCCTTTTGGAAGCAGTGGTCTACATTGGTGGTAATCACAAAATAGTCCTTGCTTTTTACAAGGTCCAGCAAATCATCATATACGGACTTTGGCGGGTCCATATAGCGGTTGATAAAGATATTGCGGCTCCAGTAGGCCCAAAATTCCTCTGGGGTACTATACGGATAAAAGCCGCCGGAGTACATATCATGAAAGCCATACTTTTGGGCAAAATCAGAAAAATATTGTTCAAACCGCTCTCCAGAATAGACAAAGCCTGCCGAAGCAGAAAGTCCCGCACCGGCGCCGGTGACAACTGCCTCTGCTTCTGCAAGAACCTGCCGCAGTTTTTTAATATCACTCATCCTGTTTTCCCTCCTGCGGCACGCGCTCAATCGCCTGTGCCGGACAATGCTCAAAACAGTTCCCGCAGTGGAGACAGTTTTCCGGGCGGATATGGAATGGCGTACCGTCATCAATCGCCTCCTGTGGGCATACCGTCTGACAGATTCCGCAGCCCGTACAGCGGTCTGAAATCATGTAACCCTTCCGGCAGGATTTGCCGTTGTTGACAGAATAGGTTTCTCGGAAGATAGGCCGGACGCCTAAGTTGAAATATTCAATCGACATATCCCGAATACAAAACACAATCCCGATGCTTCGGGTATCGCCGGGGTAGACATTGGAGAGATACGGCTGTTCGCTGAAAATTACATCACGCCATTTTTCCTGTTCCGTGTCAGATACAGGCTGTGCCACACCGGACAGACGGATCATTTCTTTATATTTTGTATAACCCAGCACCTGTACCCGTCCGTCATTTAGAAGCTCTTTGCAGAAATCCTTACCGCGGGCGGTGAAAAAATAGACAGCATCCGGCTCATAGTGAAT
>CAMWQV010000559.1 GCA_947176425.1 uncultured Clostridia bacterium | reverse complement strand
CGCATAAAGGGGGACTTGCCGCAGCAGGACGCTCCGATTAGCCCCAAAGGCTTTCCCCGATAGAATTTCAGGGTGCTCTCATTGCAGGCCGTCAGTTCCCGGCCTCCGGAAGCGGGAAAACGCCGGGTAACGTGTCTTGCTTCAAGTATCAGGTCCTTTTCATCAAACATAGCGCGCACCTCCCAAAGACGGAACCGCTTCCAGCAGCTTTTGGGTATAGCCGCTGTGGTTTCCGCTGAGAATATCGTCCCGGTTTCCGCTGTCGCAGATTTCGCCGTTCTTCATCACAACAATCAAATCGGACATATAGGCGGCAACGCCCAAATTGTGGGTGACGATAATGATGCTGGTGCCGTATTCATCCCGCAGCTCCATCATCTGACGGACAATCTGCGCCTGTGTTGTCACATCCAAAGCTGATGTAGGCTCGTCAGCCAGCAGGAGCTTGGGCTGGAAGGTCATTGCCATCGCAATCCCCACACGCTGCCGCATACCGCCGGAAAGCTGGAAGGGATACGAGTTCATGATATTGTCGCCGCTGGGCAGACGCATACGCTCCAGCATGGTAATTCCCCGTTTCCAGGCTTCGGATTTGGAAATGCTTTCGTGAGTGCGGATGTACTCCGCAAAAACGTCCCCGATTTTCCGGGTAGGATTCAGCATCGCGCCGGAGTCCTGGAAAATCATGGAGATATCGGTTCCCCGAAGTTTGCGCCACTGATCGGGCGTGTTTTTCAGCAGGGACTTTCCCTCAAACAGAATATCGCCCGCTGTGACCTTTCCGCCGCCTGCCAGCAAACCCAGCACGGCGCGGATGACAGTCGTCTTGCCGGAACCGGATTCGCCTACCAGAGAGGCAATTTCCGCCCGGTGCAGGGTCATGCTGAAGTTTTTCACCGTAGGGCGGTCTTTATAGCAGATCGTAATATTTTTGATTTCCAGCATAGACGCCTCCTTATTCATCTCTGGGGTCGAGAATATCCCGGAGCGCGTCGCCCAGCAGGTTGAACACCACGACCACAACAAAGATCGCCGCGCCGGGATAGAGCATCATCCAGGGGGCACTCTGGATAAACTGCCTGCCCTCGTTGAGCATCAGGCCCCATTCCGGCGTGGGTGCTTTCGCGCCGAAGCCCAGGAAAGAGAGTCCCGCCAGCTCCAGCATCATGCCGCCGATATCAGTAGCCGCCGTAATCACCAGCGTCGGAATGACATTGGGAATCATGTACTTTGTCAGTATGTAGGGTGTTTTGGAGCCTGTGACCACAGCAGCGGCCACATAGTCCCGATTGCGGATTTTCAACACCAGGCTTCTCGCAAGGCGTGCGTATTTTGTCCAGCTCACCAGGGATACGGCGATGACGGCGTTCCGCACGCTGGCCCCCAGAATACCGGCAATCGCCATCGCAAAGACCATGCCGGGAAAGGAAACCATCATATCCGCGATACGCATAATAAGAGCGTCCACCCAGCCGCCAAAATACCCCGCCAGAACGCCCAGCACCGTGCCCAGCGCGAAGATAATCAGTACAACAGCGAAGGATGCAGTCAGGCTGGTGCGCGCACCGTAAATCACACGGGTGAAGATATCACGGCCCAGCTTGTCGGTGCCGAAAATGTGTCTTGCGCTGGGAGCCTGCAAAGCGTCCTTCAATACGGAATCTGTGGGACTGACGCCTCCGGTGACAACAGGCGCGAAAACAGCCGTGAGAATAATCAGCAGGGCCAGAAGCGCAAAGAGACAGAAGGATTTATTTTTCTTCATAAAATCTCCCATATCCGTTACCTCTTCTCTCTCATTCTAGGGTCAACATAGTTGTAGGAAATATCCACAGCCAGATTGATGAGCATATAGATCAGGGAAATCCACAGAACGTACCCCTGAATCAAGGGATAGTCATAGGCGTTGATAGCCGATACCGCCAGACTGCCCATGCCAGGATAAGAAAAGATGACCTCCACGACAGCGGTGCCGCCCAGTAGAGAACCCAAGGACAGACCCAGCATGGTCAGAAGCGGCAGCAGGGAGTTGGGGAAAACGTTCAGCCAAAGAATTTTCCACTCCTTCACGCCTCTGGCCCTCGCTCCAGTGACATAATCCTGGCTCAGCTCCTCCAGAATGGCGGTGCGCACCTGCCGGGTGTACTTGGCGGACATGGCAAAGGCCAGCGTGACAGAAGGCAGAATCAAACACTTGAAGTCGCCGCCGGAGGAGACAACCGGCAGCAGCTGGAGCCTGACACAGAAAAACAGCATCAGCAGCAGGCCAACCCAGAAGTTCGGCATAGACACACCGAAAAAGGTAATGCCGCGCAGAGCATAGTCAATGATACTGTTTTTATGGGTTGCCTGTGCCATACCAATGGGAACAGCCACCAGAAGCATCAGGAACATAGACAAGATAGAGAGCTTCAGCGTAGGCCAAAGCCGGTTCAAGAGCAGTTGGGCAACAGGCTTGTTGTACGCATAGGAATTGCCGAAGTCGCCCTTGAAGCAGTTGCGAAGCCAGTCAAAATACTGAACCAGCATGGGACGGTTCAGGCCCATTGCCTCCCGCGTCTCCTGAATAATATCCTCGCTGGGCATGATTCCAGCGGCAGCGTACATGGTACGCACGGGATCGCCGGGGGCCAGATAGGTAATCATAAACGTCAGAAAACTGATGCCCAGCGCTACCAGTACAATCTGGAGCAGCCGTTTCCTTAGTTGTTTTGCGGTCAAGGATATCCTCTCCTTTCCGGCTCGGTATCAGGAAGCGGGATAGATTTCCGTGGTAATCCAGTAGTAGTCAGCCGTGTGGATGGCCGCGCCGCCGACGGTTTCATTCTTAGAGATCATAGAGCTATTGTAATAGCCGTGTACAATGGCGGCGGCGTCATCTATCAAAATCTGCTGCATCCGCTGGATAATATCACGGCGGGCGGCAGTGTCAAACGTGGTGTTGAGTTCATCATACAGGGCATCAT
>CAMWQV010000558.1 GCA_947176425.1 uncultured Clostridia bacterium | reverse complement strand
TCGTCTTCTGTATCGTCGCCGGGCGCGGGGTCAGGCGCGGGAACCGGCGTGTACTTCTCCTTTTCGGCATCATCTGGCAGCGCTTCAAACTCATCCACGGTCAGGAAGTAATCCGCCCGCA
The DNA here is from genome assembly GCA_947176425.1 of uncultured Clostridia bacterium. Lineage (GTDB taxonomy): Bacteria > Bacillota > Clostridia > Oscillospirales > Oscillospiraceae > Pelethomonas. The sequence continues at coordinate 2,846 of CAMWQV010000558.1, read as the reverse complement.
GCGGTTCGACAGGCGCGGGATTCGTGGGTTCTGAAACCTCTTCTGGTTCCACAGGCTTGAAGTCTTCGTCGGTATAGTTGCTCTCGTCCATCGGCGCGCCATTCAGCACAGGCTTCTCCTGCGCGGGTTCCGCGCCAACCGCCTCCAATTTGGCGGGCGCCGCATAGCTGACCCAGGCGGCGTGGATGGTTGCGCCCTCCGCCCAGACATGGAAGTCCAGGTCGCCGGCGCCGTCGTCAGCGCCGCCGTCTTTGGTATCCAGCAGAATGTAAGGCGTGCTGTCCCCGGCATCGACAGGATTCACCAGGCCGTAGCTGTCTTTGCCGTCCTCGTTCGTCAGGCGCAGGCGGGAGAGCGCCAGCATGGTATAGTCCGCCGGATGGAGATCATCGTGATCCTCACGGCTGAGGGTATAGACCACATAGTTCCGGCCGCCCGCGGTGACAACCTGATAGTCGTAGCCCATCGTCAGGCCGTCGGCCAGCTTGAAGGCGTCGCCGGAGCTGCCGTAGCCGGAGAGCTGGAAGGGCACGTTTTCCGTGTCTGTCGGATAAAAGGCAAAGGCGGAGCTGTCCTCACCCGTATAGATCTCCTGGGTGCTGGCCGTGGAGCCGGGCAGGCGCACCCGCACGCCGGAGGTCTGGCCGGAGGAGTCAAGTGTTGAGATGTCATCCCCGTAAAGCCCGCCCAGGGCGTTCCAGCTGTGTACCCATTTGCTGCCCTCCGGCCTCTCCGCGTCGTAGGTGACGCTGTAGCCGATCATATCCATCTCATAGCTGAACAGCAGCAGCACCACGCGGAAGCCCGCGGCCAGGGCAAATTCAAATTGGTCAAAGGAAAAGCCCTCATACTCCTCCTTATCTGTATCATATGCGCCCAGCGTAAAGGAACAGCCGATGCTGGCCTTGATGTATATTTCAAACTTCATGATCTCGACGCCGATGCCCGCGCCCACCTCGATGAACGCCTCGGGGGAGACGCTGAAGCCGCTCCAGTAGGAGATTGTCTTCATTCTGGTGACTTTTGCCAGACTTTGGACGGAGGTTTTCTCTATGGCGGTCAGCCGGACATAATACACGCCGGCATGATCCTCATCTTGGCTCAGCGTGCTGCCGTTCTTTTGCAGCATGGTGACCGTGACGGAATCATCGCCGTCCGATTTGATAAAGCCGGGACTGAAATTTTTGCCGTCAACGCTGTCCGCGCGCCTTGTACAGTCCTTGTCCTCAAACAGTTCCACCAGCAATTTGCCTTTAAACTCAATGTCAAACGCCTTGTACGTTGTGGGGAAGCTGACGACCTGGCCCTTTTCCATCTCTCCGCCGGACAGAGCAACAGGCTCCGTCTCCGTCTGACGCTCCACCGTGGCGCCGGTGGCAAGCTCAACGCCGGCGCCGACTGTGACATAGATATAAATGATGGGGCAAATCGTCCAGCGGTACTGGTAGGTAAACTTCAGGCCCGCGGAGCCCGCCAGGGAAAACTGGCTGAAATAGTAGGTATTGTCCACCGGGTTATACTTGAACAGGAAGGCTATGGTCATGTCGAAGTCCGCCCCAAAGTTTTTGGAGGTAAACTCATTATTATCTGCTGCATTCCCGTAGGATGAGTCGGCATTCTTGGCCGCGCCTTTGGGGTTTCTCAGGAAATCCTTCATATATCCCATTTGTTCCTTGGAATCCTTCATGGCCTGCTTCACGGCCTGCGCCGGATTTTTCCAGCCGTCATCGGAGCTGTAGCCGCCCAGGCCCACACCGATGGAGAAGCCCACCTCGTACCCATCCATGACGATGGTGACAAAGTCGCCAACCCCGATCTCTGAGGTGGGAAGCTTGACCCCCATATCCAGGTTGAACTCCTTGAATTCATTGCCGGACTCTTCCATGTCTATGCCAGTTTCGCCCGGGTCCTGTCCGTCGTGCTGCTTGAGGTACTCCGATTTCGGGAAGGCGCCCATTTTGCCGATGGTCACGGCCTCCGGTTCGGGCATATCGCCGCCGCTTTCCTGTGCAGAGAACGCGGTGTTTTCCAGCACGCCGTCCCACGCGCTGCCGCCGTTGGCCGCGGCAATCTGTACGGTGGTCTGCTTCTGTTTTTGGACGCACAGGGCCACGGCGCTGTTGCCCGTCAGGGAGCCCAGGTAGCCGTTGACCTTCTCCGCGCCGCCATTCTCGTAGAGGATGTTTCCGTCCGCGTCAACGCCGGTGATGGGGGCGGCGGGAATGTTGTCCCCCGCCACGCTGTGGGCGATAAAGACAGGCTCCGGGTTGGGAAATCCGCAGAGCAGATTTCCCTGATAGTCCGGCGTCCAGACGTAGCTCTCCCCCTCCAGCCGGGCGGGGCTGACATCGCCGCCCAGGGGGATATCCAGCACCTCCATGCGGCTGGCCTCCCCGCCGTACATCGGCAGGTTATCCGCCGAGCAGGCGTAATCGCTGCCGCTCTGCGCGGTCCCGTTGTTGGGATAAGCCCGGTTCTGTCCGGCGATGATATAGCGGTAGGACTGCTGTTCCCGTGTGAGTTCCGCGTACCGGTTGGAATCGGTGATGTTGCTGATGAAGGCGGGCAGGACCTGGGCCCGCTCGTCCTCGTGTCCGGACTGGGGCACCAGACAGCGGGGGAGTTTGCTGTAAAAAGCCTTCAGGAAAAACTGGCGGTACTTCCCGCCGTCCATTTTCACCGGCTCGAAGATGCTCTCGTCATAGTCCGCGCCGTCCTCCAGGAAGCTCAGAAACTCGTCTCCGGACTCCTCCTCCAGCACGAAATAGCCGGTCTCCCGGTTGAATTATCCGTCGATCTTTCCGTTGCCGTAGCCGTCCAGGTACAGCCCGATGTGGTCCACGGTG
>CAMWQV010000557.1 GCA_947176425.1 uncultured Clostridia bacterium | reverse complement strand
CAATTATTGCAATCGACAATTTTTTAACAAATAATACCAACATCCTGTAATAAATTTTGAAGGAGGATTTCCCCATGACTCGTCAATACGAAACCAAAGTCCAACAGCTGAAGGACCAGATCCTGACCGCCGTGGCCCGGTTGGCCTGGAATGACAAGCTGGACACCAAGCAGCTGCTGGATATCCCCGAGGAGATCGTCCCCGGCCCTGAGGCCCATATGCGCTGCTGCATCTACAAGGAGCGGGCCGTGGTCAACAGCCGCGTCAAGATGGCCATGGGCGGCGATCGGGCCAACCCCAACTTGGTGGAGGTTCTGCCCATTGCCTGTGATGAATGCCCCGTCACCGAAATCAGCGTAGGCCCGTCCTGCCGGGGCTGTATTGCCCACCGCTGTGTGGAGGCCTGCCCCAAGGGAGCCATCCGCATCGAGAATCACCGCTCCGTCATTGACCACTCCAAGTGCGTCCTGTGCGGCAAGTGCGGGGCCGCCTGCCCCTACGGCGCCATCACCCAGAACCAGCGCCCCTGTGAGCGGGGCTGCCCCGTCAAAGCCATCTCCATGGGGCCCGACCGCAAGGCCCAGATCGACGCCAACAAGTGCATCAGCTGCGGTGAGTGCGTGGTCCAGTGCCCCTTCGGCGCCATCATGGACAAATCCTACATCGTGGACGTGATCCAGATGCTGATGGGCGCGGAGAAGTGGGGTATGCACGTCTACGCCATCCTGGCCCCCGCCTTTGTGGGGCAGTTCGAATGTACCCCCGGCCAGATGGTGTCCGCACTGAAGGAGCTGGGCTTCTACGACGTGGCCGAGGTGGCGCTGGGCGCCGATCTCACCGCCAAGGCGGAGGCCGCCGAGTTTGACGAGCGGGGCGGCGAGCCTATGACCTCCTCCTGCTGTCCGGCCTTCGTGGCCTACGTGGAGCGGCATATGCCTGATATGGTGTCCAAGGTGTCCACCACGCCCTCCCCCATGGTCATGCTGGGCCGCTACATCAAGGACCGGGACCCCCTGGCCCGCGTCATCTTTATCGGCCCGTGCGTAGCCAAAAAGCGTGAGTTCCATCTGGGCCGCACCCGCTCCTCCCTCGACTATTTACTTACCTTCGAGGAACTGTACTCCATGTTTGCTTCCAAGGACATCGACGTGACCGCCATGCCCGAGGCCAAGCTGGATCAGGCCAGCGGCTTCGGCCGTGCCTTTGCCGCCAGCGGCGGCGTGGCGGCGGCGGTGGGCCAGGCGCTGAAGGAGATGGGCAGCACGGTGGAGGCCAGGACCCTGCCCTGCTCCGGCATCGAGGAGTGCAAGATCGCCCTGCTGAAGATGAACAAGGGCGTGCTGCCCGAGAACTTCATCGAGGGCATGGCCTGCCAGGGCGGCTGCGTCCAGGGTCCGGCGGTCATCATGCGCAGCCCCAAGAACAAGGTTGAGGTGTCCAAGCACGCCAAGCAGGCCGGCGACCGCACCATTAACGGCGCTATCAACCAGGCCGGCGGCGCAGAGGAAGGGCTTCACAGCAGTGAGAAGAAGCCCGGCGGAGCCGTGGAAAAGAACCGGGTCAAAGAATAACGCTTGCACAAGGGCCGTCCGGGCGACCGGGCGGCCCTTTCTGCTTATTGAGGTGAGAACAGATGAATCGGATGATCCCCCGGATCGGCGCAGGCATTGTGACAGCGGCTGTTTTTCTGTTTGCCGTATGTCTGCTGATGGATTTCAGCTTTGGCTCATACCTTGTCTGTATGCTTTTGCCCATCGGATATATCATGATGGCAGCCGGCTTCTGCTATGAAAGAGATGAGGACCGCAGGGTCGCGGCAAATGCAGGGATCGTTTTCTCTGCCGTATACGCGGTACTGGTCCTGCTCGTGTATTTTGCGCAGGTGACGAATGTACGGCTCGACGATATGACGGAGCAGGCGGTCATGCTCCTGGATTTCAAAAGAGGCGGGCTGATTTTCAGCTATGACCTGCTTGGATATGGAATGCTGGCCCTTTCCACATTTTTTATTGGGCTTTCCATCAAAGCAGCCTCCGGATCAGATCGGTGGCTGAAACGCTTGCTGATGATACACGGGGTGTTTTTCTTTGGCTGCTTCATCATGCCGATGACAGGAGTCTTTCGCGGTATGTCCGACGGAGGTACCAGCACAGGGGGCGTCATCGCCCTTGTATGTTGGTGTATATACTTTTTCCCCATAGGCATATTGTCTTATAGGCATTTTAGCAATCCACGGTGACAAAGAGTCCGCAGCACCCATGATTGGAAATAGACAGTTTCCCATCAAACTCTTGCAATCCCGGCAAGTTTCCGATATAATAACAAAATTGAGAAATTATCACCCAAGGGAGTGTTCACATTGAAATAAGATTTCGCGTCCATCGCGCCCAAATGGCAAAAGCGCTGGGAAGAGGCCAAGGTCTACGCCGCCGCCGACCACAGCGATAAGCCCAAGTTCTACGGCCTTATCGAGTTCCCCTACCCCTCCGGACAGGGGCTCCATGTGGGCCATCCCCGGCCCTATACCGCCATGGACATCGTTACCCGCAAAAAGCGGATGGACGGTTATAACGTCCTGTTCCCCATGGGCTTTGACGCCTTCGGCCTGCCCACGGAGAACTACGCCATCAAGAACCACATCCATCCCGCCATTGTCACCAAGCAGAATATCGCCCGTTTTACCGGGCAGCTGAAGCGGCTGGGCTACGGTTTTGACTGGGATCGGGTTGTGGACACCACCGATCCCAACTACTACAGGTGGACTCAGTGTATTTTCCTCCAGCTGTATAAGAAGGGTCTGGCATACAAGGCGACTATGCCTGTCAACTGGTGTACCTCCTGCAAGTGCGTCCTTGCCAACGAAGAAGTGGTGGAGGGCGTCTGCGAGCGCTGCGGCGCGGCGGTCATCCGGAAGGAGAAGAGCCAGTGGATGCTGAAGATCACCGAGTACGCCCAGCGGCTCATCGATGA
>CAMWQV010000556.1 GCA_947176425.1 uncultured Clostridia bacterium | reverse complement strand
GCAGTACACTATAAGAAAACCGGTTGAAATCAGCACATAGGCAACATGAACAGCTATCAGCCAGTATATCTTGAAAATCCCTCCTATGGAAGCGATGGGCATAGACAGGCTTATGGACAACAAATATTTGCCTACAAATTTGCATAATGCAACGCTGTCATATTGCGCTTTTTCTTTTTCATCGAGTGTGTTATACCCGGCAATAAGCCATGCTCCTTTTCCCTTCAGCAAAACAACGGACAGGACAATCATCAGCAGCATGACAGCTCCGGTGATAACACATCCCACAATATCATTTTGTGTAATCATAATCAATTTCCTCCTGTTTACCAACTCAGGTCTTGCCAATTCCACACGAATTTGATATGATACCGTCTATCAAAAAATCCGAGGTAATAGCCATGAGTGACACACTAATGAAAAAACTTGCGAAACCAATGCTTTTTGCCGCCGCATTTATCTGGGGCAGTTCTTTTTTCATCATGAAGGATACCCTGGACAGCCTGCCGGTACAGTATCTGCTGGCAATCCGGTTTACAGTGGGCGCGGTGCTGCTGGCCCTGCTGTGCGGGAAGAAATGGCGGTCTTTTACGCCGGACTATCTTTGGCGCGGCGCGGTTATCGGCGCGTTTCTGTATACCGCCTACTCCGTGCAGACCTACGGACTGGCGCGGACAACGCCCTCAAAAAACGCGTTCCTGACGGCGGTGTACTGTGTGATCGTGCCGTTTTTGTACTGGCTGGTCTCCCGCGTCCGTCCGGACAAATATAATATTATTTCCGCGGTCCTCTGTGTGACCGGGGTAGGGCTGGTGTCGCTTACCGGAGACCTGACTGTCAACACCGGCGACGCCCTGACGCTGCTGTGCGCCGTGTTTTACGCGTCCCATATCGTGGCGGTGGCGAAAGTATCGCCCAACAAGGACATTTATCTGCTGACGGTTTTCCAGTTCGCGTTTGCCGCCCTGTACGCCTGGACCGGCGGCATATGTTTCGAGACCTTCCCGGCTGCTGCCTTGTCCAGAAGCGAAACGCTGCTGCCTCTGGCCTATTTGAGCGTCATGGCAACTACGGTCGCCCTGCTGTTCCAAAACGTGGGGCAGGTGTGGTCTGATCCGGCGTCGGCCTCGGTAATTCTGTCGCTGGAATCGGTTTTCGGCGTCCTGTGTTCCGTACTTTTTGCCGGGGATGAGGTCAACGTCAGAATGTTGGCCGGTTTTGCGCTGATCTTTATCGCTGTGGTGTGCAGCGAGACAAAGTTTTCTTTCCTGCGTCCCAGTGGAAAATAATATTACAGCACCTTCTTCACGGTTTCAGGACTGTACATCTCAAAAATCTGCTCAAAATTCGCGGCAACGCTGTCGTTTGCCATGCAGCTGTCCCGGAATACGGCATAGAACGGACGGCGTTTCGCAATTTCTGTTACAGTATCTTCTGTCACATTAGTATCAAAACAGGCCAGAAGATAGCCGCCTGCTACGGAAAACACTTTCCTCCCTGCAATATCCATTTCCTCAATCGTACTCGACAGAAGGATTCCCAAATCCAGCATGACCTGAAACAGCAAATCTTCCGGGGTGCGGTCCGGCTTGATGTTTCCGGCCAGCAAGTCTAACTGCTCCTGTTCGTAGTCAGCGGGACGGTAATATACATCTTCCATGTTAGAAGAATCTATACGGAACACACGAAAACCATAGTCTATATCTGCGCCGGTTTCTTCACGGATTTTCTTCCCCGCACGCCGGATGCGTTCCATTGCAAGTTCCGGGATAGTGTGTGCTTTATTTAATTCATCAAGCACCGCTATGGCATTTTCGGCCACTCTTTTTGCGTTTGCAGATGAACTGTTCAGCATTTTATCAATTTGTTCTTGAAGTTGAACAAGAATAAATTTATTCAATCTTCCTTTTGTACACGCTCTGAATACAGCTTCTGCCGTTGTTGCTGAACCGCTGAAAAAGTCTAAAATGATATTATTATTTCCAGCGCCAAAACCCAGCAAAAATTCAATTAAGCCAACGGGCTTCGGATTTGAGAAAACATCTTTTTTGAAATACTCATATATATCGCTTGTGCCTGTACTTGTCGTGCCTTTATCATCTAATACAGTTTCTGTGGTAAATATGCTGCGTGGCGTTTTTCCTGCTGGTATTCTTTGTTTGAACTGTACTGACCATTTCCCATTAATTTTTATGATTCTAATTTCGCCCTTTTTTATGTCTTCATCAAAACGCGCTTTTGATCTTAGCCAACTTATTGCGTTGCCATCTGAATCATATTGAAGTACGCTTCCATCTGGACAAGTAATAGGGTAGTACTGTTTCCCAGCTTTACGTTTGAAAGTATCCCAAAAGTATTTTCCAATATTGTCTTGTTCTTTGTATCTCTTGATGTAATCTTCAGAGTACATTTCATAAAATTCACCCAATAAAGGTCTATTCTTTGCATACGTCAAAATATATTCGTGTTCTATTGCAATGTGCGTGGAATCATTGCCGCCGCCCTTTTTATTTTGCCATATAAGTTGAGCAATAAAATTGGCACCGCCAAAAACTTCATCGCATAGATTTTTCAAGTTCTTTACTTCATTATCATCAATCGAAATAAAGATAATCCCATCATCCGTTAATAAATCTTTTGCAATTCTCAGACGTGGATATAGCATATTCAGCCAATCGGTATGGAACCGTCCGTTGCTCTCTGTATTTTGCACTAAGCGGTTGCCCTCTTCATCGAACTGTCCGCTGTCTGCCAAATATTCCCCGGTTTCCACAGAAAAATCGTCCTCATATATGAAGTCGTTTCCTGTATTGTAGGGCGGGTCAATATAGATCATCTTGACTTTTCCCAGATACGTTTCCTGTAGAAGTTTCAGTGCGTCCAGGTTATCGCCTTCAATGTAAATATTTTCTGAGTCAATCCCGCCGGGGGTGCCGTCCCGCCCCACGGATTTACTCCGGTCAAGGCGCA
>CAMWQV010000555.1 GCA_947176425.1 uncultured Clostridia bacterium | reverse complement strand
GTGGGAGAGTCGGGACGAGGCCAGGGAGCAGATCGAGTACGGCCTGTCCCAGTGTGATGTGCTGAAAATCGCCGATAACGAGCTGGAGTTCATGACCGGGGAGACGGATTTTGACAAGGGAGCCGCCATCCTGCGGGCCAAGTACCCCAATATCAAGTTGTTCAACGTGACAGCAGGCTCTGACGGGAGCTATTCCTACTACGGCGATGAGCGTGTGTTCGTACCCGCCATCAAGCGGCCTGATACCATCGAGACCACTGGAGCAGGAGATACCTTCTGCGCCTGCGTTCTCAACTTTGTGCTGGATCACGGCCTGGAGGGGCTGACGGCTGACGATCTGACCGCCATGCTGCGTTTCGCCAACGCAGCGGCCTATCTGGTCACGACCAAGAAGGGCGCCATCCGCTCCATGCCGGAGCGGGAGCCGGGGGCGGCACGATTAAAATAGGAGAACTTCCATGAATGGGAATTTACCAACAATGAAAGATGTTGCCCAGGAAGCTGGTGTGTCAGTAGGCACAGTTTCCAAGGTATTCAACGGCATTACCGTCGGGACAAAGTACCGTGATAAAGTAGAGAGTGCTGCAAAGAAGCTGGGCTATCAAGTCAATCTGTACGCGCGTGGGATGCGCACCAGCAAAACCTCTACAGTGGCGTTGATCGTACCTGGAATTGAACTGCCATTTTGTTCCGCTCTGGCCCGGCACATCTGTGCGGCTCTGACTCGCCGTGAGTACCGGATGCTGCTGTATACCACTGGATTTCAACCGGAAACGGAACTGGACTGCATCAATAGAGCACGACAAAATATGGTGGACGGGATCATCGGATTAACCTATAACCCTTTGCGGGTGGATATCGAACTTCCCATGGTCAGCGTTGACCACTGTCTTTCTCCCAATATCCCCTGCGTTGCTTCCGAGAGCTACGGGGGCGGGTACATGGCCGCAGAAAAGTTGATAGAGCTTGGATGCAGGCGGCTGGCTTATCTGCAGGTTGCTTCCCCTGATTTCCTTGAGAATGACGAACAAGGCAATGGCTTCAAAACGGTCTGTCATACGATGAAAGTTCCTTACGACACTCTGCTTCTGGATGACATCAAGGACGCAGAGTCCTTGCGAAGCTTTTTCAAGGTGCATATGTTGGGTGGAACCTTGGATGTGGACGGTTTTTTCTGTTCTACCAACCTGCTGGTGTGGCTGCTCTACAGCGTTTTGAAAGAGTTGAATATCCGGATTCCGGAAGATGTCCAGATCATAGGTTCCGACGTGATTTCACGCCTTAGCGGAGAAGGCCCCTTTTGCTCTACCATTGTTCAGCCTGTGGACAAAATAGCGGAAACAAGTGTAGACCTGGTTCTTGCGGAGGATCGGTCGAATATTCCGGCGCGGATATGTTTGCCGGTCAGCTACGCGCCGGGATGGACAACGAGAGAGAAGGAGGATGCCTGTGGCAAGTGAGTACCTGAAATGGAAATACAGGGATGTCAAGCCGGATGAAAAGGTCGAACTGACCGCTGCGGAAAAACGCAAAAATTGGTGGTACTACCATAAATTTTACGTTTTAGCCGGCATCGTTCTGCTGTCGATCTTTGGGAGCATTGTTTGGAACGCTCTGCATCAGGTCAAGCCGGATTATCAGATCGCCTATGTGGGTACGAACTCGCTGCCGGACGATACCGCCTCCGCTATAGAAGCTGGTTTTGCGGCTTTAGGCGAAGACCTGAACGGTGACGGTCAGGTTGTGGTACGGGTGATGCAGTATGCGTTCTCCGGCGGGGATGAACCTCAGACTGCGATGGCCGCTGAGGTAAAGCTGATGGCTGACCTGACGGAATGTGAGAGTTATTTCTTCCTGCTTGAGGACCCGGAGGGGTTCCAGCGAAACTACGGTTCTCTGCGCCGTCTGGACGGCTCCCTGCCAGAGTCTGGAGAAGCCTCCGGCGAGGGGACGTATGTAAGCTGGGTGCAGTGTCCGGTGCTGACGCAGATGGAGCTGGGCGAGTATTCTTACCCGCTTATGGGCGGGACGGCTTCGGGCAGCAGTGATGAGCTGGTATCCAAGCTATATATTGCCCGCCGGGGATTCTGGACGGATAAGACGGCTCCGTACCCGGAGGGATGCGCGGCACTGTGGGAGAAATTGACGGAAGGAGCTGTGGCATGAGGAAATTGACTACGGCAGTGCTGGTTATTTCCATTCTCTGCTGCCTGACGGGATGTACCCAACTCCCGCCGGAGACAGCAACGGATGGTGCCGCCTGGAGCGATACCTGGGTCACGGTGGGAAATATTATCGGTGCAGACGTTCCATTGTGGCTGGAGTTAAGAGAAAATATGGACGTCCTATCGGACAAAGGCATGTACTACGCGACATGGTCTTCCGGGGAAGCTGTTCCGTACACCAATGCGGATGACAAGGAGGTCGAACTGTACGATGCCCAGCTTTATCTCTTACTGGCAGGGTATGATTCCACCGCCAAGGCGGAGGCCAGCATGTCGGAATGGCTGGATATGGCATCTGCCCAATATAACGTGACAGACACCTATACAGAGAGCCATAACGGTCAGGAATTTACCATCATTGCATATACGTTCAACTCCGAAACCAATCCTTTTGCCAGAGGAGCATCCGCTTTCGGTGTATATCGGAATTACGCAATCAGTGTGGAATTTTCCTGCCAGGAGGGGATTGACAGGGACGAGCTGGAGAGTCTGCGAGAATTTTTGGATAACTGCCACTATGCGGTGTGAGGGAGGCGTACAACATGGGAATGTTCTATCGGGAAGACCGTCCAAATGACGAAAGTGTCCGTCAGACGGGCTTTCGCCGCTACCAGCAGTTGCTGTCTGCCCGATTCGGGCGCTGGTGGAAAACCAATCTGCTGACGCTGGCTGGATTTTTGCCGCTGGCCGCCGGGATCATTTACTCGATTGGCAGTTCCAGCGTTTTAGTGCTGCTCCCATGCTCAATCCTGGGCGG
>CAMWQV010000554.1 GCA_947176425.1 uncultured Clostridia bacterium | reverse complement strand
TGGATTCTTGCCGGAAAAGTTGCGTTTTTTTCTAAAAAACGGCAAGTGTCAATCCACTTAGAGAAAAACAGAAAGTTCTGAAACCCTTGCAGCACAGCGGTTTCAGAACCTCAAAAAGTTTTCTTGGTAGCGTTTTCATATCATTCGGTAGCATAAAGAAAAATTATGTAAACGAAACAACTTATGTCTATCCTATTTGCAAAGACTCATCTTTTTTACCACATGGTAGCATACTGGAAGTTTCTTCACAAAAAATTATTATATTCCGACGATTTTCTTGCAGAATCTCAAAAAATAATCCATATAATCACACTGAAATATCCAAATAACCGATTCTTCCACAATTAGCTTAACATAACGCAGCAAGATCACATCTTGACATGAGTGTATACTTTATATATACTGCTCATGAAAGGAGCTGACCAATATGTATACAGTAGTACAAAAATGGGGCAACAGTCATGGCGTCCGGCTGCCGAAGCTGCTGTTAGACGCGTTGGATATCCATGAAAATGACCGGGTAGAGATCACGCAGACCAACAATGCGCTGACGATTCGGAAAGCGGAACCGCATCCGCATAAAACGCTGGAAGAACGCCTCACCGCTTTCTATGGCAAGCCTTTGGACCAGCTCGAACCGTCCGAAACGGTTCCGGATGTGGACTGGGGGAAACCGGAAGGTGAGGAAATATGGTGAAACCGTTTCAACAGGGCGATATTGTTTTCCTGAATTTTGACCCGCAGTCCGGGCATGAACAAAAAGGCCGACGTCCGGCTTTGGTGGTCAGCAACCGGCTTTTTAACCGCTTCAGCAGTTTGACAATGGTCTGTCCCATCACCCACACAGACCGCAGCCATCCCTTCCATATCCGCTTGGATGACCGTACCAATACAGACGGCGTTGTGCTGTGCGACCAAGCCAGAATGCTGGACCTGAATGCCAGAAATGCCGCCTTTGTCGAACAGGCCCCTCTGGATATTGTGGCTGAAGCTGTGGACCTCATCATGGGCTTTATTGAGCTGAAATGAAATGGGGAAACCCCCCGGGGCCGTAACCACCGGGGGATTTCTCTGCCGGATTTTCTCTGGCAAGAAAAAACTTTTAGTTCAGCGCAATGCTTCCAGCAGGGGCTTTCATATCGATCGTAATACCAACATTAGAGCTGACTGCCGCAGAGGCCTGGCCGCGATTACTGATCTTAGTTGTGTCAGTAACCGTAACCTTGACTGTCATAGCTGTATATCCAGTCATATTATGGTTGTAGTTCTCGCCTTCATACTCCTTAATAGACACGGAACAATCCTCATCCTCATAGCTGCTATCAAGTTTGAAGCCATCTGCAACATAGACAATAAACTCCGTGCTGTCATTTTTGTCCAGCTTAGCAGTACTGCTTGTCAGTGCAATATCAAATCTCGCAACTGTATCTCTAGTCGGAGCCGTGAATGCAGACGTCTTTGTGAACGCCACACCATTCACCTTCGTGGTTGCATCAGCTCTTACTTCACCATCACCAGTGAGTGAAGTAAGGTCTTTGCCTGTGGCAATGGCCTGACCGTCAAATGTGATTGACAGGTTGTCGGTGATATTGCTCAGAGTGACAGTCCATTTACCACTGCTAGCATCATTGGCCCCGTTGTACGCAATAGAGACATCGGCAACCTTCTTACCGCTGGGAGCGTCCAGCGTCACAACAGGAACAACGTCCGGGTTAGCTTTAAGAGTAAAGGTCATGCTCTCGGTCTCGACTTTGCCAGTAACTGGATTCTCGTCATTAATAGCATTCGTCTCGCCGTTCACATGAGTAACCGCAACGCCACCAGCTACCTCCTCATCCAGCTTAGCTTCCCAGGTATAATCCGTCAGCTTTTCGGTCTTCAGCTTCATCGTGATGGGGGAATAGATACGGCCTGTACTCACGATCGTATAGTAGTCAGCTTTCTTTTCTACTTCATAGTTGCTGCCATTGACGATCCTCCAGCCGTCTTCAACTGTGACATTGAACTCCGCATAGTCGCCGACCTTCACAGCTTTTTCCAAACTGGCTTCGTTCTTTGCAAGCTTCACTTTGCCGTTGTCATCCAGTTCCAAAGTAACGGTCTGCGCACCGTCCGCATACAAAGCAACCGAGATGACAGTGTTTTTGCTTGTACTTGGCAACGTCATAGTAAAGTGATAATTATTGGTAGTACCCTCCCGAATGACAGGGCCGCAGCTGTAGCCACTCGTAAGCAGGGTTCCATCTTGAGAGATCTCAATCTTGTTAGAGTTAAAGGTATAGGCAGAATCCACAGTAAAGTTTACTGTAGTGGTAAATGTACCACTTGCATTACGGGTGACAATAGACTCCGCGCCAACATGGATGCCCTCGCTTTGAGGTACAACAACAATCTTGGGAAGCAGGTCAAGGCCAACCGAGACCGCACCGTTATCACTTACATTCCCGAAAGTAATCTTCCACTCACCGGCCTTATCGCCTTGGTCAACCGTCCCCTTGCCGCCTATAGCAAGAGTCTTAGGAAGTGTAGGCTCCGCACCTTTATACTCATCAGAAACAGTCGCAATAAAAGTGACACTCTGTTTCCAGCCCGAACTATAAACAGTTTCCGTAGTCTTAGAGGGTTTGTCAAATGTCACTCCCGGAACTCCGGTCACACTCACCAAATAAGAATCCGTAGAGTTAAGCTCAATACCGCCTGTAGTTTTAGAATAATTCTTTAAATCAACAGTCCACCCTTTAAAACCTGCGGGTGAAGTACGGCCGTTAGCTGTAAAGCTGATCTTCGACGCGTTCGCTGAAGTACACTCAGGAGATTTTCCTTCTTTAACCCAAATATCGAAGGAACCACTCTTGTTAAGGAGTTCCACTTCTGTCCGCGCATCATCTGCAAATCTGATTTCATCATTACTAATTGCAGCAGCTGCAATAGACACTTCCTCAGTAATGACATCATCCGTCTCAACAGTAATACTTGTAGCCTTTGTGA
>CAMWQV010000553.1 GCA_947176425.1 uncultured Clostridia bacterium | reverse complement strand
GCCCTGCTCTCCCTGGCAGGTGACTCACCCACACAAACTACCGATGCCTCATTTTATCTTGGCGGATACGGAGACTTTGACCGTTTGGCTGCGGCGGCGGTCAGACGGCAAAAGGTCCTCTATCCTCATATAGAATCTGTTCTGGTACTGCCATATCTTAACAGAAAATATGATACCGCGGCTTATGACAGCACTACATACCCGCCGTTGGAAAAAGTACCGTTCCGCTTTGCTATCGTCAAACGCAATCAATGGATGGTCAGCGAGAGCGACATTGTGATCTCCGGCGTTATGCACAGCTGGGGCGGCGCGGCAAAAACACTGGATTTTGCCAGGAGCAAAGGAAAAGTTATCTTTCAATATCCAAGAAAAGAAATAGATCAACCTTTTTAGGCTGCGGTGATTTTATATCTGAGTCCCAAATTGCTGCTCTAATAGTGGGAAACATAAGCCAGCAAGTCCTTTCTTGACTGCCGGTATAGTCTCTGATAAAATGAAAAATTAGTATAAACAATTATTAAATTAAGGAGACACACAGGTATGTTCAAGATAGCCATTGTTGAAGACGATATAGAAAGCCGTAATCTGCTGGTCAAATACCTTGATAAATATAAGACTGCGCACAACAGCGAATTTGAATATGTTCTCTATGGAGATGGCGCAGAGATCATCAATCATTATGATTCCGGTATCAATATCATATTTATGGACATTGAAATGCCGGTTATGGACGGTATGGAGGCAGCGCGTAAAATTCGCACAAAGGATGCCGGTGTTACGATTGTTTTTATTACAAATGTAGCTCGATACGCTATAAAAGGCTACGAAGTTGAGGCATTAGATTTTATTGTGAAGCCGCTTCGTTACGATAGCTTTGAGTTCAAAATGAAGCGGATTATAAACCGCACCAGAATGAGTGAAGAAATGATTATAATTCGGACAAATGATAACTATTACAAGATAAATATATCTGATATTCGATATGTCGAAGTACTGCATCACACATTGACCTATCACACGGTTTACAACGAAATCAGTGAACGCGGTTCCATGAAAGAAACTGAGGAAAAGCTGTCCTCATACGGGTTTTGCCGGTGCGACAGCTGCTACCTTGTTAATTTGCGTTATGTCACAAAAATCGAACGCGATAATGTCTTTCTCGGCGAAACGAAACTTCATATCAGCAGAATGAGAAAAAAGACGCTGATGCAGGCCCTGGCCAGCAGCTTTATAACAATGTAAATGATCCGATTTTGTCTCCAAAACGACAGGTTGTGTCAGAACTATTGAAAAAGAGAAATTGGCAGTTATACTTTGATAGTTGAAAGGATGATTTGTTTTCTGAGCGGAACAAATCGTTAAAACCTGATGGAAAGTTGAGGAGATGATATCTATGAAAAAGAACGTCCTAGCCGCACTGCTTATCGCAGCGATGGCAATGGCAGCCCTTACAGGCTGTGACAGCAGCGAGCCGAAACAGGATGACAGCAGCAGCACCGCGCCGCAGCTGGAAGTCTTGGAACAGTTTGGTGATTTGAGCGCAAGCGATGCAGAGTATGAACCAAACGGCAGTTACGATAAATATACTGTGATCGATTATGCGCTGGAAGACGCCGGAATGACTGTCCGCGTCACCGCTTCGGCAAAGGCAGATGATTCCGAATATTATTTGGAGTATGCCTTCTTTGGCGACGATCAGCTGGTTGTCTGCGATAACAGCGGCAATATTTCTTATGATAAAAGCGGATTCATGGCTGATACTACCCCCGGTATGCTGAAGCATATTCAAGAAAACGCAGTCTGGTCTGCCATGCCGGACTCGGCACCTGTATTGGGTACGCCCAGCAGTGAGCAGGGCACATCAGGAGACGCGCAGGTTTCTGTAAACGAACCGGTTTATGTTCCTGAATATACAAAAGTTACATACGATATTGACTTTCTGTATGACATCGAGAGCGAAACTATTACGAATCTACAGCAAGAGTGCAGCGAGAAAGGTACCGTTGTCACGCTGGATTATACAGCTCCCGCTTACGCCGTCAATGAAATTTTGGGCCAGGATTTGAGCGTCGAAAAATCTGTCTCTGTTTATTTGCCCTATGGTTATGATGAATCCCAACAGTATGACATTCTCTATCTTCTCCACGGTACTGGCGGTGATGAAAAATATTGGCTTTTGGATGAAAAGACCGGCATTCCTACCTGCAATGTTTTGGACAATATGATTCAGCAGGGAATCTGCAAGCCTATGATCGTAGCTGCTCCGAATTTCCATTCTGAGATCAAGGGAACAGACTATAAGTTGACCGAGGAAATTATTGCAGATTACGCAAAGAAGGTAGACGACAGCTATCTGAAAGTCAAAAATGATGTCTGGCCTGAATTTTTCCAGTACGAGCTGAGAAATGATATTATCCCGCTGGTTGAGACAGCTTATTCCACCTATGCTGGCGGAGATGTCAGTCAAGAGAACCTGATTGCTACCCGCGGCCATCGTGCTTTTGCAGGTCTCTCAAGAGGCTCTATGGCTGTTGCGCGTTCTGGCTTGATGGGAAATGCCGACATGATCTCCTATTTTGGTTCCTTCTCCGGTGTCTGGGCAAAATTTGACGATTTTAAGGCAATTTTCTCCGAGAGCGGTGCATTTGCGCAATATCCTGTGCGCTTCTGGTATAACGGTAACGGCACCGAAGATTTTTCCGCGGAAGACCATATCAATTTCCATAATAATGTCATGGCGGAGTTGAGCGGAAAATTTGTCGAGGGCGAGAATTACGCACTGATAGTCAAGAACGGCGCAGCCCACGCATATGAGAACTGGATCGTTGATCTGTACAATTTCCTTCTGGTTTCTTTTAAGGATTCATGAAATAGTGTATATAACAGGTTTGTCATCAGAAACGCAGGCAGGAGCATTTTGCTCCTGCCTTGCGGCTATTTGGTGCTTTAGCGTAAAAAAACCCCCGGTTCTACCGGGGGAATAAAAAGC
>CAMWQV010000552.1 GCA_947176425.1 uncultured Clostridia bacterium | reverse complement strand
CCATACCGCTCATGCAGAGATAAAAAATCTTCTGTACGACTGCCGCCGCTTCCTCGTCTACGACCCAGCGCCGGGGGTTCTCCGGGTCTTTCATGTAACCATAGGGAGGAGAACCGCTCAGATGTTCGGTACGGCCCTTGCTTTGCCACGTTGCCCGAATCTTTTTGCTGGTATCCCTGGCGTACATCTCATTGAAAATGTTGCGGATTGCGGTAAATTCGCTGTCTCCACGTTTACTGTCTACGCCATCGTTCACAGCGATAAAATGAACGCCGAAGCTGGGAAAGAGAACGTCCGTAAACATGCCGACCTGCAAATAGTCTCGTCCAAAACGGCTCATGTCCTTCACAATCACCCGGACTACTTTACCAGCCTTGATGTCTGCCAACATCCGCTGGAAGCCTGGGCGGTCAAAATTCGTGCCGCTGTAACCATCATCCTCGTCATAGAACTGCTCGTTGGTGTAGCCACGCTCTTTGCAGTACCTTTGTAAAATCTTCTTTTGGTTCGAGATGGAATTGCTCTCCCCGTCCAGCTTATCATCGTTCGAAAGCCGGACATACAAGGCCGTAATACCCTCTGGCGTGGGCTGATCGGGCTTCCGTGTGCGGCTGGCAACAAGGTCCTCGTTGTCCCGGAGAATGGACAAGTAATCACTTGCAAGCGGTGCCGTGCTTTGGACTTTTGCAAATTCCGCTACGGTCTGCGGGGTTCTGCGCTGGCCCGTGGTACTCATAGCTGCGCCCCCCTTCCACAAAGGGCGCAGCCGTGAGTGCCACAAGGCCGCTTGTGTTCAATAAAACTTGGGGTTGCCGTCATACTATGTAGGGCGGCGTTGTCTGGCCTAAACATGGTGCTCTCCTTTCTGGCAGCCAGACAACCGAATAGCGTATCTATTATAACACACTATTCCCGCCCTGTCTGCCCCTAGCTGTTATTTTCTGCTGCCCGGCTGATCTCATTACGTATCAGCCGCCTCACTTTAGCGGTTGCATCTTCTGTGGCTCCATCTTTAATGGTAGCCCGGACGATGTAACGCGTATCGCCAACCATATACTCACGCACCGCAACGGGTGATTTGTCAGTTGGCCTCTTGGTTGTTGTTGTACTCATCTAAACACATCCTTTTCGAATATATTTTCTGTAAACACATCCTCTGCATCTATTTTCACGGTAAACTTCGGTGTAAACGAAATCTCACCGTTGCGGCTCTTTTCGCCACTACGGAACCGTTGTGCCATACAGGTCTGGACTCTATCGCGTGTGAAACCGTGGCTTTCCATACAGATCAAAAGGTCTTCCGGAATGTCTTCGAGCCGATGTGGGAGAACCCATCGAGGTTGTCTCCCATTTTTTGCACTGACGATTTTCCGGCTGCACAGGTCATCAAGAAAATTGTTGGCATAATACCAGTCAACACGAAACTGCTGAAGTTCCTTGGCGGAAATCCTTTGCTGGCCCAACGTGTAGAAAAGCATCTCGGCATACAAATCTAAAGAACGGGGTACCCCTACGTTGTTGTAGCTTGCCTGGAGAACGTCGTTGGGGATGGTGAATCGAGTCTTACACTTATGCGCATTGAACGCATTGATATTGAAAAAGTGCAGAGAATCGTAACTGATTTTTGATACGATGTTCGTAAGCTCCGTAGACGTAATATTGATCCCTTGGAGCTGTTGAGTATCAAGGCCAGGGAAAGAGAAGTACATTGCACCGTTGCCCGGTAAGTTCTCGGCCCCACAATTTTCAATGATGGTGTCGGCGTTGTTTTTCCTCGCACAGGAAAAGGCAATTCGGGCGGTTGCATTGCTCAGGTCTACCTTAACATTACGCTGGATAGGGTTCTGTGCCGCTAAGACAAGGTTAATTTTGGTATGTCGGCCTCGTTCGAGTAAACTGTTAATGGAATCAATTAAAAGGTCAGTGGTACGTTTATCAGTTCCTCTCATCAGTGCCTGAAGTTCGTCGATAACTACCATAATTCGGGGAAGTGACTGAAACCTATGGGGATCGGTATGTTCAAGACCTTTCCGCCTTTCCATTTCTTCCACTACGGCTGCCAGCGCATGACTTGCGGCAGTTTTCTCCTTAATTACCTCACACGACAGATGCGGAAGGTTCTCAAATGGCAATAAACCATCAGCTCCGGTGTCAATCAGAACAAGGCAGACATCGGTGACGGATTTGGCGGCGGCAATGGTTGTAATCAGTGCTTGTAACCCAACAGTTTTGCCAGAGTTGGATGCACCACCCATAAGAACATGAGGAGCATTTTTTAGGTCAACGCACACCGGAACTCCCAGGGGAGTAAATCCAGCGATACAAGGTAGCTCCATTTTCCGGAGAAATTCCATCGCCTTGTCGTTTGTTAAGATTGAAGGAAGAGTTGGATATTTGATCTTCTTTTTCTCAGAAATAACGAGAAGAATTTCTTGTCCACTCTCCACGATGCTAAAATGAGTAAGTTCGAGCCTCCTCTGTACATCTTCAGCGAAATCGTACAACTGTTTCAACCTGCTGTTCTTCTTGAGCTTGACCGAATAAACAGTCTTGTCTCCACGTATTTCTTGATACTCAACTCTCACGTTTACCTTGAATCGCCCAAAGGCTTCTTTGATGCGGTCTGCCATGCGGATAGCGTGATTCTCACGTTTTTTCTTGGGTTTCATTATGCTTTCCTCCTTAATTTATCTGCATCTGCTTCTTCTTCTATCTTCAGCAAAGCCCCCAAAAGCTGAATTTTATTCAACAAAAAGGAGTGCACTATGCCGAAAAAGAAGAAGAAGGACTGGACAGGATGGGACAAAAATGCGGGGTGTCTGCCGTTGCTCATAGACTAACATTCTTCAGTCTGTTTAGTCAAAGACATGGGCGGACAGGACAGGACAAGGAGGACAAAATAAGGCGGACAGGACAGGACAAGAAGGACAAAAAATTACTCTCACCTTTTAGCGCGGAAGTAAAAGAAAAACGAACAACAAAAGCCACAG
>CAMWQV010000551.1 GCA_947176425.1 uncultured Clostridia bacterium | reverse complement strand
ATTTACATCTCCATTTCCATGATCAGGCATGGAAGGTTTGGGCGCTTCTGGGTGTTTCGCCGCAAACTCACTATTGTGTGCCCCCCGGCATTCATGAGCTGCTGAATAAATCATCTGCCAGAGCAGAACTCAAATCCTTATTTCAAGAATTATTTACGATAGACCGTCAAGTGTCCCATTTACTACAGGAATGTTTATCTTTGCTGTAACATAGTATGGAATGCAGAATGCCGCCGCATGGACAGGACCCCAGCGGCGGCATTTCCTTTATCCCTGTTTCATCCAGTATATGGGGAAACTTTGAAAATTGATTTCCGCGGGACCGCGATTTTTCCATTGTATCTGCGGCGGATTTGTGGTAAACTGTAAAAAAATCCGTTTGGAGAAACTCTTATGCGCAAATCTTGGAAAATCAGACTCTGTGCCCTTGCCCTGGCGCTGCTGCTGACCGGCACGCTGGCCCCGGCAACAGGACAGGCGGTACTGTCAGACGTGTATTTCACCGCTGTCAACGAGCAGCTCCTGGATATGAACAGCGATACAATGCCGTTCTGGTCCGGCGGGGTGCTGTATGTAGCCAGCCGGCTGTTTGAGGGTACCGACCTGGGCGTGAATTACGTGCGCAATAACGCTATGGGCCTGGCGATGCTCTATACCAACCGGATTGACCTGCGGTTTAATCTGGAGGGTCAGATTGCCTATGATAAACAGGGGAATATTTACAGCGGCCACGCGATTGAACGGAACGGCATCGTATTTTTTCCGCTGGATCTGGTGTGCCGTTATTTTGGCCTGACCTGGAGTTACACGCCCACGGATACCGTGCCGCTGATCCGTGTAAAAAGCTCCAGCGGCATTTTGGACGACACCAGCTTTATCGACGCCGCTTCCGCCTCCGGACAGATGGCGAACCGCTATGCCGAATATGAAAAATCCGTGAGCCCGACACCGGAGTCCGCTGCTCCCACACCACCGTCTCCGCCGGTACAGCAGCAGCCTGGCCAGCAGCAGCCGGGAGAACAGGAGGTTGTTCCGCCTGCCGTGCAGGCGGAGGAGGGACAGAAAGTCTTCCTCATGATTGACAGCACTTCCGTGGAAGCTACACTGGAGATTCTGGAAATTCTGGACGGCGTACAGGCCGCGTTTGTTTTGGACCTGGAGATGATGGAAAACGGCGACCTGCTGCGGGGGCTGACTGCGGCGGGACACAGTATCGCCCTGCGCATGACGGAGGGGACCGCGGAGGAGCTCGAACAGGCGCGGGAACTTTTGTGGCGGGCTTCGTGCAGCCGGTTGGAACTGGTATGGTGCGAGGACCGCGGGGATGTGGACGCTCTGCTGGAGGAGCTGGGCTTCGTGCGGATGGAGGCCGCAATCGACTGGCGCAATTCGGCGATGCGCACCGCGGAACAGGAAAACCGTTTATTACAATCCATCGGGCAGCACAGAACGGATCTGTCTGTCTATTTGGGCCGGGACAGCGGCTGCGCGGTCGGACTGCGGATGCTGTTGGAGGACCTGCAGGAGGGACAGTTCCATATCAGCGCCTGGCGTCTCGGATGGCAGACATGGGGGTAATTTACAAAAAGTTCAAGCAATCCGCGCCCTGCGGGGTATAATTATTCTTATTGTAGACTTTTCCCACGCTTGCGGAAAAATTTCAGGAGGATGTCTATGGCTAGAAAAATATTGGTAGTGGAAGACGACCACAATATTTCCGATCTGATCCGGATGTACTTGGAAAAAGAAGGATTTGAAGTGCAGGCTGTCTTTGACGGCGGGTCCGCGGTGGATATGTTCCGGGCAACAGACCCGGATATGGTTCTGCTGGATATCATGCTTCCGGTGATGGACGGCTGGGCGGTGTGCGCCAAAATTCGGGAGGCCAGCCGGACGCCGATTATTATGATTACCGCGAAAAGCGAGGTGTTTGACCGCATCCAGGGTCTGGAGATGGGCGCGGATGATTACATCGTCAAGCCGTTTGAGATGAAGGAGCTGATCGCCCGGATCAATGCGGTCCTGCGGCGCACGGAGATTCCTGCCGATACCAGAAAACGGCTGGTGTTCGACAAGCTGGAGATCAATCTGGATTCCTATGAGCTGACAGTGAACGGGCGCAAGGTCGATACGCCGCCGAAAGAACTGGAGCTGCTGTATCATCTGGCCTCTACCCCAAACCGGGTGTACACACGGAACCAGCTGTTGGACGAGGTATGGGGCTTCGACTACTTTGGAGACAGCCGGACAGTTGATGTGCATATTAAACGTTTGCGGGAGAAAGTGGAGGATGTGTCGGATCAGTGGGCGCTGAAAACCGTGTGGGGCGTCGGCTACAAGTTTGAGGTTGCGGCGAAAAAATAAGGCATATGAAAAAGGAGGTGCCAATGAATCGTTTTAAGGGGATTTATTGGCGGACTTTTACCGTTACCGTAGGTATGGTAGCGCTGACGCTGGTGCTGCTGGGGGCGTCTTTCTTCTCCCTGACATACAGTTACATCGTGTCGGAAAAAAGAAGCGAACTGAAGGACAAGGCGGAAGTGATCGCTCAGATGGCGGTGACTGCGTACAGCAAGCCCGGCGTTCTCCAGGGGCTTTGGAGCGAGGACCTGCGGGAGATTGTCAGCGTGGCCAAGCAGATGAGCAGCACGGATTTCCTGATTTGGGTCCCCAGCTTTGGGGGATTTATCAGTACCGACAGCAGCATCGGGAACCGGGAACTGACCCTCCCCGGTGAGATGGGCGAAAAACTGGCAAAAGGGGAGTCCTACGCCGGAAACAGCAAGCTGGGCCTGTATGACAAGGCGCGTTTTGTGGTAGCCGTTCCCGCCCGTACAGCAGAGGACGGGACTGTCGTCGGCCCGGTGCTGGCGGTGGCGGAACCCAATACCACGACGGAAATGTGGAGAGCGTTTCTGGGAATCTTTGGGATGACCGCCATGACCGTTCTGCTCATCGCTTTTGTCGCCACCGCCACGACCACCATGCAGC
>CAMWQV010000550.1 GCA_947176425.1 uncultured Clostridia bacterium | reverse complement strand
CTGTAATATTCCAGAAAATTCCTACTCCGTGGTGTCCCATGACCGTACTTTCGGAAATTCCTTCCAGTCCATCCACTGCCACATAATCCGCGTCTACATAGCAGATAAAAGCAAAAGCAGGATCGTTTGCCAGCTCTGTCTGGAAATTGTTATATGCTTCCCTGCGGACTGCCTCGTCATCTGACTGCCGCGCTTCCGTCAGATACTGGTCTACCAGCGCGTTGGAGTAACCGGAATAATTTGCGCCTTTGTCCGTGCCAAAAACTTTATACGTGTGGTCGTCCGCATCGAACGGGCTTCCCCAGCCGATTAAATATGCCATCTGTCCGCCCCAGTCCACTACGGCGGGGATTTCCACATTCACGTCAATCCCCACTTCCCGCAGCTGCTGTGCCGCGGCCTGGGCGATATCAGCCCGCACCTGGTCGCCCGCGCCTACGCTGATGGTAAAGGCCAGTTTTTCACCGTTCCGATAGTAAAAACCGTCATCCCCTAACGTGCATCCGGCGCCCTCTAAAATTGACTTTGCCCGCGCCGGGTCATACTCGTAGCGTTCCACATTTTCGTTGTTGTAGATATTGCGCTGCAAGGGGCCGTAAGCTGTGATGCCATGTCCCAGAATCACCGCGTCCACAATCGCCTGCCGGTCAATGGCACAGCAGACAGCGGGAATCATATCTTTATTTTCCGTCCAGTAGCCGTTCCAGAAATTAAATAAAATGCCGCGGTAATCAGACGTTTTCATTTCGTAGACCTTGAATCCGTCCTGATTCCGGAAAGTTTCCGCGTCTTTCGGCGTCAGCAGTGCGAGGTCCAGTTCGCCGGAACGCATCTGCATTGCCTGGGCGTTGTCATCCGGCACAATCTTGAAAATAATCTTGTCGATTTTGGCGGTATCCTTGAAATAATCCGGATTTTTTGCCAGTGTAATTGCCTGTCCTTCCTCCCAGCTCTCCAGCATATAGGGGCCTGTCCCTATGGGATGCCGGAAAAAATCAGACGTCTGCATATCTTCGCCTTCCAGCAGGTGTTTGGGAAGTACAGCCATTGTCATATAGTCCAGAAACGCTGTATTCGGCGCGGCAAGCCGGAACTTGACCGTGTGTTCATCTGTTACGGTGATTTCCTTGACATCCTCATAGTTCGGCGCGTTTTCGGAACCGTTCTCCGGGTCCATAATCGCCTCAATCGTAAATTTCACATCTTCTGCCGTCACCGGTTCCCCGTCATGCCAGACCGCCTTCTCATTGATATGAAACGTGTATGTGCAGGTTTCTTTGTCAAACTCCCAGCTGTCAGCCAGTCCGGACACAACCTGATTCTCTCCATTGTGGGCGGTCAGGCCGTTGAAAAGCAGAATATTGATTTCTCCGTGTTCATCCATCGCCGGATTGATTCTGGTATAGTCCCCGCTTGCGTAGACCAGCTGAGAACCGTTTTCCGGTACGTCCGGATTCTCTGTACTGCCGGTTTCGGCGCAGGCGGTCAGCAGAAGCATAGCCGCCAGGATCCATATAACCACTTTCTTCATAACTGGTGTCCTCCCTGTGAAGATTAAGTTCGTTAAGAGTATAACAAATGCCGTTTCCCTTTTGAAGCCCCCTGGGGGGATAAAATTTTTCATGTGCTTGCAGAATGGCAAAAAATCCGGTATAATGGCCGCAAAGAGCAGGAAAGAAGGAACCGTCATGATCTGTACATTGTGTCCGCGCCAGTGCCGCGCCATACGAACAGACACTTCCGGCGCCGGTTACTGCGGAATGCCCGCACTGCCCACAGCGGCCCGTGCCGGCCTGCATTTCTGGGAGGAACCCTGTATCAGCGGGACTGGCGGCAGCGGCGCGGTATTTTTTTCCGGCTGCGTGCTTGGCTGTATCTTCTGTCAAAACGGAAAAATCAGCCGTGACCGCTTCGGCAAAGTGCTGGCCCCTGAAAAACTGCGTCAGATTTTTGAGGATTTAATCACACAGGGCGCGCATAATATCAATCTGGTCAGCCCTACCCCCTACGTCCCGGCAATTTTAGAAGCTTTGGACACGCCGCTTTCCGTTCCGGTTGTCTGGAACACCGGCGGTTATGAACGGGTTGAGACACTGCGCACACTGGAAAACAAAGTGCAGGTCTGGCTCCCGGACCTGAAATATGTTGACAGCGCCCTGTCCGCACGCTACAGCCGCGCCGCAGATTATTTTGCTTTCGCCTCCGCCGCCATTCTGGAAATGTACCGGCAAACCGGCGATTACGTTCTGGAAAACGGACTGCTGAAAAGAGGGGTTTTAATCCGGCATCTGCTGCTCCCCGGCGCGCTGGAAAACGCAAAAGCCGTGATGGATTGGATCGCCCGAACGTTCCGGCCCGGGCAGGTTTTATTCTCGCTGATGTCCCAATACACCCCCCAGCCCGGCGCGGACGGTCTGCTCAGCCGCCGCGTCACCGGTTCCGAGTACCGCGCCGCCCTCGCCTATCTGCACAACCTGGGCATTTCTGACGGCTACTGTCAGGATTCTTCCTCCGCACGCGCCGAATATACGCCGGATTTTGATTTGACCGGGCTGTAATATGTGAAAAAAGATGCAGTGCGTTTCAAAACACTGCATCTTGTTTTATATAGAATTTCTTTGCCGTTTACTGCAAGGTAATTGAAATTGCATAGTCCAGAGGGAGCGAGCCTACATATTGCTCCTTGTATACGGTCAATGTATAGACCTCCCCACCATTCAGCGTCACGGTCAAAGAATCCCTGCTGCTGTCGATCTTCTTGCCGTCTTCTTTTGTTACCTCCACAGCAATGCCTGTATACGTCAGGCCGGAATCAAAGCAGTAACTTCCATCCATAGGCGCCGTATAAAGATACTGATCCTTTTGATCCAAAAAGGTCAGCGTTCCATAGGCGGCGTTTTGGGCGGTGATATCCGTAATGGGGTTCGGCGTGTAGATCTGAATCGTATAATCAACGAGTTTGCTGCTGTAGGCTACGGTCAGCGCGTATGTC
>CAMWQV010000549.1 GCA_947176425.1 uncultured Clostridia bacterium | reverse complement strand
CCAGTCGGTCATGATGAGGCCCTGGAAGTTCCACTCCTGCCGGGCGGTCTCCGTACAGAGGTCGCGGCTGTTGGCTGTATGAACGCCGTTAATCAGGTTATAGGATGTCATGATTGACATGGGCTGCGCTGTCTTCACCGCAATTTCAAAGCCCCGCAAGTAAATTTCCCGCAGCGCCCGCTGGGAGACCACGGAATTGCTGCCGATCCGGTTATCCTCCTGATTGTTGCAGGCGAAATGCTTAATGGTCGTACCAACGCCGGGCTGGGACTGGACACCCTTTGTCATCGCGGCGGCGATCATCCCAGAAACCACTGGGTCCTCAGAGTAGTATTCAAAGTTGCGTCCGCACAGCGGATTGCGATGGATGTTCATGCCAGGAGCCAGCCAAAGGGTGACGCTAAACTCGTTCAGCTCATCGCCGATCTGTGCGCCAACTTCCTCTACCAGCGCAGTATCCCAGGTCTGGGCCAGCAGCGTTCCCACCGGAATGGCGGTGCAGTATTGATAGTATTTTGTTCCCTCCACCTGTGGGGAATTTTTCGAGAAAATGCCGCCTTCCAGTACCTCCAGCAGATCCTTTTCTATGGTGTGGCCCTCGCTGTCCACCATATAGTCCGAAGCAAGCCGGACACCAGCGGGACCGTCGGCCAGCACGATTTCAGGATAAGTGACACCGTTTACCGTTACCGATACCGTCTCACCGGCAGAACCTGGGACCAAGATACCCGCAGAACCCAAATTGCTCCCCGGACCGCCTTTCAGTTTGCCGGTCAGCAAAGGGATGATCTCTTTCAACGTCATTTTTGCGGCTAGTTCATCGGCCAAGGGGTGACGGGAGGCAAGCGCAGGCTGTTCAGCCTTCATCGACGTATCCAGAGGGAGAATAGGCAGATCAGTCAGTGCATCCTGCATTTTCTGAGCATACTGTGCCGTGGTGTCTGCGTCAGGACGAATCTCATCCAGTTCCGTTCGCAGCGGGCAAATGGGCTTTACCTTTCTGTAGATGGTGGTTTCATCCATCCTAAGTGCGCCAATCAATGTCGTGTCAGCGGAAGAATTACCAACCAGCAGACCATACAGTCCCATTTCCAGCATATAGGCGTTTTTCGCCTCATCGAAAGAGAGCAGCGCGTCCAGAGGGAAGCGGATGTCAACGGTCTCCGACTCGCCGGGCTGAAGCAGAGCTGTCTTAGCAAACCCGCAAAGCCGTTTTCTCTCCTTGACCAGTCCGTTTTGCGGGCAGGCGGCGTAGATTTGTACGACCTCCCTGCCGGGTACTCCGCCTGTGTTGGTCACGGTGGCGTTGACTTCGATATCCGGCCCCTTTTGGCGAAAAATGGGCTGATCGATGCGGAAAGTGGTATAGGACTGTCCATAGCCGAAAGGAAAACGTACCGGCTTATTGAAGGCGTCAAAGTATCGGTAGCCAACGAAAATCCCTTCCTCGTATTTGTCTGTGGTCACGTCTCCATTGCAATAGCTGAACGTGGAGGCGTTGGGGTAATCCTCATAATGGAAAGCCCAGCTGTCGGTCAATTTACCGCTGGGATTCACCTGACCGGTCAGGACCTGCCCCAGCGCAGTGCCGCCTTCCATACCCGCCTGGGCAATAAAGAGGACAGCTTTGATTTGGGGAATGCTGTCCAAAATAGACAGCTCTATGGGTCCCCCCGCATTCAAGATCAGGATCAGGTTAGAAAAATAGCCGGCGGCGGACTTGATATTTCGTACTTCCTCATCCGAAAGCAGCCAATCCCCCTGTCCCTTGCTGCGATCCTTTCCTTCACCAGCCACACGGCTGATGACGTAGACCGCCGTATCTGTCTGTGCCTCTTTTGCATCCTCACTGGTGATCTCCCGTCCGGCGGGGATCTGGAAGGGTGTAGTGGAGTAGATGGCAAACGGGTCGCAGCCGGGCTTGTCTTCGTCTATGCGAGACAGGATATCATCGCGCCATTGGATGCGGGCTTGATCGTACAATGTGTTGTAGTCCGACAGCCAACGCCGGGACGTGACTGCAAACCCGCACAATTCCAGTCCCTCCAGAATGTTCACAGAATGGCGCTCGTTGACATCGCCAGAGCCGGTCCCGCCTTTGACCGTTTTTTCTGCGCCGCTGCCAAACAGTGCAATCCTCTGTCCAGCGGCAAGAGGCAGCAGATGATTTTCGTTTTTCAGCAGGACAATACCCTCAGCGGCGGCTCGACGAGAAATCTCCCGCCCAGCAATTTCTCTGGGCGTCTCAACGGCTGATGGAGTTCCCGAAAAGGTTCTTTTCTTTACTTTCACCGTGTAGCCCTCTCACATAATCTTCCGGAACAGCGTCTTGAAATCCTCCACCCCGGCCTCCTTGGGATTTCCAGGTGCGCAGGCGTCTGCGGCGGCGGACTGGGCCAGGAACTCCAGATCCTCCTCCTTCATCGCCTCTAATTTGGTGGGAATGCCTACATCGGCGGAGAGCTGCTTTACCGCGTCGATAGCGGCTTTACGATAGGTGGCCTGATCCATACCAGTTGTATCTACGCCCATTGCCTCCGCAACATACTTGAACTTATCGCCGGTAGCGTCCTGGTTGTACTCCATCACGATGGGTAGCATCATTGCACAGGCTACGCCGTGGGGAGTATCATAAACCGCGCCCAAGGTATGGGCCATTGAGTGGGCGATGCCCAAGCCGACATTGGAGAAGGCCATGCCGGTCACATACTGGCCCAAAGCCATCCCCTCACGGCCCGCCGGTTTATTCTCCACTGCATCCCGCAGATTGGCCGCAATCAGTTTGATCGCTTCCAAATTCAAACAGTCGGCCAGCTCCCATGCACCCTTTGTGGTGTAGCCCTCAATGGCGTGGGTCAGAGCGTCCATACCGGTGGCGGCGGTCAGACTCTTCGGCATGGTGGACATCATGTCCGGGTCGATCACGGCAATATTGGGAATGCGAATCAAGAGTAGAAAAAGATAAAGAGATAGCGCAAAAGAGCCGAGAAAG
>CAMWQV010000548.1 GCA_947176425.1 uncultured Clostridia bacterium | reverse complement strand
CTCTAATGTGGACAAGGTTGGGGAAATGGCGGAAATTTTTGAAAAATGGGTGAAAACAGACCTGAAACTCTCCAATCTGATCTGGATAGTAGAACAGGATTTGAAAATAGGACCGCATAATATCTCTTTCTATACGCTGCCCGGCGACGGTGCGGGCTGGTATAAGGGCGGGTCCTATTATATCCTGGATGCGGAGGGCGTCCTGGATCTGATCAATACGAATTTTAATCCCTATCTCCATGATCTGACGCTGGAAGATATGGATATTTTGGTGCCTTGACCGCAACTTGACCCAAAAAGGAGTACATAAGCAAATGAAACGTCCTCTCCTGGCCTTTGTGCTGGTTTTGACGCTGCTGTCTCTCTCCGGACAGGCGGAGGCAGCAGGTACGTTTACAGCTGTCCGTTCCTATACCGGACAGTTTTCCGATGTTCCCGCCGGGTCCTGGTATTATGAAAATGTGGCTTTGCTCTATGAATTGGGCCTGACAAACGGACAGGACGGCGGGTCCCGTTTCGCGCCGGATCAGGAAATGACCGTGGCGGAAGTTCTGACGATGGCCGCCCGTCTGCGCAGTCTCTATGAACACGGCGACGGAGAAACCGGTCCCGGAACGTATACCGGCGGCGCCTGGTATCAGCCCTATGCCGCTTATCTCCAGGCTATGGGCATCATCGGCACGGAATTTAACGGCGCCTATACCCAGCCTGCTACACGGGCACAGATGGCGCATATTCTGGCTAATACACTTCCGCGGGAACTTTTTTCACCGGTCAATCAGGAACTTGTAACGACCGGCTATCTCAACCGGAACTATATTCGAGATGTCAGTCGTGATACGCCTTATGAGCAAGATATTTTGACATTGTACTATTGGGGGATTCTCAGCGGTATGGATCGGACCGGCGCGTTTCACCCCTTGGAACCGATTCCCCGCTGTCAGGTGGCCGCGATGGTGACAAGACTGACCGACCCTGCCCTGCGCCTCCAACTGGACTGGGAGTATTCTTCCGCCTACAGCCGGAAAGGAACCCGGCTGTCAGACCTGGTATACAGCGACGGGAGTTTCTATCACTCGCCCGCGCCGGAAAATACCGCTGAAATCGACGCCGATGTGCGGTATATGCTCTCGGAAGGGAACCGGTATATTATCCTGCAATATCCCGCCAATACGCTGAACAGCGCCACTATGAACAAACTGCTGGAGGCATTTCTGAATACTGTGCGGGGCTATGTGGAACAGACTTACAACGCTCTGCAGTGCTCCTACTCTACCCGGACAGGCAGTGTTACTCTGTCTTTTTCCAGCAGTCTGTACGGCGAGAGCGAGATCGACCGCTACCGGACCGCAACGATGGACTATGCTGTGCAGGTGCATGACCAGCTGTGGGCGGAAGGCAGCATTACGCCGTCTATGTCAGACTATGATAAAGCAAAAGTCTATTTTACGTGGGTCTGCGAACACTGCAAGTACGATTTTTCCAGCACGGATACCTCTATGAGTCATACGGGTTACAATGTCTTCTCCGGCGGGCTGGCAGTATGCGACGGCTACACGGCTGCCTATAATCTGCTGCTGAAGCTGGAGGGCATCTCCTGCTCCACGGTTTCCCGCGGGGATCATATCTGGACTGCCGCAGAACTTGACGGCGTCTCCTATCATATCGACACCACCTGGGGCGACCAGACCGGTTCCGTTGCTTACCGGTTCTTTGCTATGACAGAGGCGGATTCTTTGGCCCGGTTTGCGAACGCCGGATGATAACATAATAGAACAGGACGGTGCAGCGTTTTTCCTGCATCGTCCTGTTTTTCAGGTTTATCGCCGTGCTTCCCAGTCGGCTATCACGTCCAAAAACTGATTGCCGTAACGGGCCGCTTTCACATAGCCTACGCCTGATATCTCCAAAAACGCGTTCATATTTTTGGGCCGCCGGTTCGCGATTTCTGTCAGGACCGCGTTGGAGAAAACGATATAGGCCGGAACATCCTCCTCCCGTGCCAGCTGTAAGCGCAGGGCTTTCAGACGATCCAGCAGGCCGGTGTCCGTCTCCGCCGCCAGCGCAGGTTCAAGAGTACGCCGGGCAAGTGCCGGTTTCTTTTCGCTTTTTTGCCGCACTTTTTCCCGGAACATCACCCGCCTGCCGTGAAACAGGATTTCATTTGCCTCCTGAGTCAGCCGCAGGACCGGATACTCGTCACCCTCTGACAGCAGATATCCCTCCTCAATCAGAAACGTAATATACTTTCTGATTTGCTCCTGGGAACTGTCCCGCATCGCGCCGAAGGTAGGCAGCTTGTCCAGTTCCAGCTGCCGTATCCGCTGCTGTTTGCTGCCGTGCAGCAGCCCGACGATCATTGCGGAACCAAGACTATGAAAATACTTCTTTTCTACCCGTGCGACTGCGGACAGTATCTTCTGCGCCTCTATTGTGATATCCCGTTCCGTATATTCCGCGGTACAGTTTCCGCAGTTCCGGCAATTTCCGCTGTGGGTTTCGCCAAAGTATCCCAGCATATAAGAACGCAGGCAGTTATTTGTCGTACAGTAACCGTTCATTCTGCTCAGCCGCTCCAGGTCTTTGCGGTAAACGTTCTCTCGTTCCTCCGGAGTCAGTTCCTCGTTTTCATTGGAATTTTGCAGAAGAAACCGCGCTGTCCGAACGTCTCCGGCTGAATAGAGCAGATAACATTCCGCTTTTTCTCCGTCACGTCCGGCCCGTCCTGCTTCCTGATAGTAGCTCTCTAAATTCTTGGGCATATTGTAATGAATCACAAAGCTTACGTTGGATTTGTCGATCCCCATTCCAAAAGCGTTTGTTGCAGCCATAATCCGTGCGCGGTCATAGACAAAATCCTCCTGATTCTGCCGCCGTTCTTCATCGCTCAGCCCGGCGTGGTAGCGCGTGACAGAGATGTTTTTTTCGTGCAGCTTCTGGCAGACCTCTTCTACAGCCTTGCGTGTGGAACAATAGATAATCCCGCTTTGACCG
>CAMWQV010000547.1 GCA_947176425.1 uncultured Clostridia bacterium | reverse complement strand
CCCTTTGAACTGACGGAACCCCCAGAGCCCCAAATCGACACATACAACGATCCAGAACGCCGGACCCGTTACGCCCGGGAATTGCAGCCGCTGTGTGAAAAGATCGGTCTGAAAATGTGCCTGCCGCCTAACGTGACGCCCCGCCCCTATACACGCTTGGCATTCCAGGGACTGTACTTCGCTCGGGAGCAGGGACTGGAAGACGCCTACTGCCGCCGGATTTTTCGTGCCTATTTTGAGGAGGAACGCGATATCGGCAGCATAGAGGAACTGGTTTCGCTTGCCGCCGAAACAGGACTGGACCGGGACGCCTTCCGGGAAGCGTTGGAGAGCGGACAGTGGGCGGCGGAAGAACAGGAAGCGGTCCGGCATGTAAAACAGGACCTGCATGTCCGCGTTGTCCCCACCGTCTTTTTAGGCGAGTACCGTCTGGAGGGCGGCGCACAGTCTGTGGAGGAGCTGGGGGAGTGGCTCAAAACTCATCAAGCATAAAATAAGACGGCCCCGTTCGGAGATTTTCCCCGGACGGAGCTGTTTTTATCTGTAGGGAACGCGGTTGACAAAGGAATACTTTAAAACAAGGGCAGGAGGTAAAGGAAAATCTTTTACCTCCTGCCTGCTGAATTTCCGGCAGTTATTAGAACAACAACACATATGCGGCAATAGCAGCCACAATAACGATTCCCGCGATGATCCAGGGAACAACATTTGTTTCTTTTTCCTGCGGGCGGCTGGAGGTATAAACATAATCATCGTCATCATCCTGCACAGTCTTTTTTCTGCCGGTGTCTTCTTCATCTTTATCGGCAGAAGTGGTGCGGGCAGTGGACGTGTTTTTTTTCTCCAAGCCCTGAATCAGCCGGACATTGGGGTCCAGCGAACCTCCGCAGGAAGCACAGAAAAGGCGGTCGTCTTCATTCATATAACCGCAATCCGGGCAGCGGCGCGCCATAATCGTACTCCTTCTTTCCAGCGGCATTTAACAGGCCGCAATCAAATTCGCAAATGGTTTGAAAAATATCCTCCCTTCTCCGCATCAAATATATAACATTTTATGCCGCCCGTCAAGACAGCAAAATGCTCAAATAAAGCACAAATTCAGCTCATTTCATGGGTTGTATTTCTTTCCGGTATACATAGCGCAGAAAAACGATACACATCGCCAGCGAAACCGCTTCCGCAATGGGGAAAGCAAACCAGATGAGTTCCAGCCGTCCGGAGAGGCTCAGCAGCCACGCCGCCGGGAGCAGGACAAACAGCTGCCGGACCAGTGAAATAATCAGGCTCAGCACGCCGTGCCCCAGCGCCTGGAAGGTGGAGGAGGACACGATTGCAAACCCGGCGAAAATAAAGTGGATGCTGATAATCCGCAGAGCCGGAATGCCGATGGAAAGCATATTCTCGGACGCGTCAAAAATACTCAGCAGCAGTCCGGCGCAGGTCTGGAAAACTGCGACGCCGGCCAGCATAATGCACGTAGCGTATAAAATGCCCAGTTTAATTGTCTTTACCATGCGGTCCGGTTTTTTCGCGCCGAAATTGTACGCAACGATAGGGACCATGCCGCTGTTCATGCCGAAGATGGGCATAAAGACAAAGCTTTGCAGTTTGAAATACACGTTAAAAACGGCGGTGGCGGTAGTGGTGAAGCTGATGAGGATTTTGTTCAGTCCGAACGTCATAACCGAACCGATGGATGCCATTGCGATAGAGGGCAGGCCGACGGCATAAATACGCTTGATGGTGGCGGCGTCGGGACGGAACCCCCGGAACCGGATGGAAATTTCCGTGTTTTTTTTGACGTTCAGATACAGGGACACAAAACAGGCAATAATCTGTCCCATAATCGTAGCCGCCGCCGCGCCCGCGACACCCATATGCAGCCCGAAAATAAAAATCGGGTCGAACACAATATTAATGAGCGCGCCCAACATCTGCGTTGCCATGGTATAGATCGTTTTGCCGGTAGATTGGAGCAAACGCTCAAAAGCGATTTGCAGGAAGATCCCAAAAGAACCTATGGTACAGATAAGTACATACGCGGTGCCACCGTCCACAATTTCCGCCACATCGGTCTGGAGCAGGAAAAACGGACGGGCAAACAGTCCGCCGATCAGGGCAAAGGCAACGTAACTGCACAATGCTAAAAATATGCCGTTTGACGCGGCAAGATTGGCACGCTCAAAATTTTTCTGTCCTAAACTCTTGCTCAGCAAGGCGTTAATGCCGACGCCGGTGCCCGTCGCCACCGCGATCATCAGATTCTGCACCGGAAACGCAAGGCCGACGGCGTTCAGCGCGTTTTCGCTGATACGGGAGACATAAACGCTGTCAACGATATTGTACAGGGCCTGCACCAGCATTGACAGCATGACGGGTACGGACATACTGATTAACAAGCGGTTGACCGGCATGACGCCCATTTTGTTTTCCTGAACATTTTCTTTCTTTTCGTCCATCATGACTTTCCCCTTTCATTTGTGATGTGACAGTTACCAAAAAAAGTGCCGCCTACCGGTTCCCCAAAAGGGACGCCGTAAACAGCACCTGTTATGGTATCACGTTAAATTCTTGATGTCAACCAATTCTACAAAGTTTTTCTGGTCAGATTACCCGAACTTCCGGCGGTTTTCTGCCTCTTTCCTCGTAAATTTAAGCACCGTAGTGTTTTCGCCGGTAAAAGGCCACGCTGAGACGGAAGGACAGATACAGCAGTCCCGCAGCCAGTGCGATTCCCAGCAGGACCAGCGGGAGCGGCAGGCCGGCGGTGTGCATCCCGCTGTATTTGGTGACAATATAGAGTACTGCAAGCCCTACGCCGACGCTTCCCGCCAGCAGCGCAAACACGACCGCCCCTGCACCCTCCGCGCCGAACCGGTACAATACCGGCAGTCCGGCCGCCATATTGATTACCATAACGATCAGCATTAAAACAACGGTCATAGCGATATCCCCCCACGCGGCAGGAGAAACCGCCGAACGCACAACAGCGCTGACC
>CAMWQV010000546.1 GCA_947176425.1 uncultured Clostridia bacterium | reverse complement strand
CGGATATACTGAATAGAGGAGCAGACGTCTGTTTAGCAAAACCAGTTGATGCAGATGAAGTCCTGGCAGTAATTAATGCTGTTTTTCGGCGTACAATTCGTCTTGGACGGGTACAAAGCAAACTGGCCCCCTGCATTCGGCATAAAGAATTACTGGTTGATCCGTTGCGCCGCAGTGTTGTTATGAAAGGCCGTTCTATAGAATTGACCGTCAAAGAATTTAATATTCTCTATCTTCTGGCAAGTAACCCTGGATTGGTATTTAG
The DNA here is from genome assembly GCA_947176425.1 of uncultured Clostridia bacterium. Taxonomy (GTDB): domain Bacteria; phylum Bacillota; class Clostridia; order Oscillospirales; family Oscillospiraceae; genus Pelethomonas. The sequence goes on along the minus strand of CAMWQV010000546.1, from coordinate 2,738 downwards.
TAAAGAGCAGATTTATGAACACATCTGGAATGATGATTATAGATTTGCAACAACAAGCGTATTTGATCAGATCTCCTCTATACGTCAGAAATTAGGAATCAGCACAAAATGTAAGGAATATATCCAAACAATTTATGGTATTGGGTATCGATTCGCCGAAAAATGATACTTTTGCCCAACAAGGCTGTATGGTATGCCGAAAGCAAACTGGCTTTCGTTATGCTGTATAGCCTTGTCGCTTTTTGTCGAACAAATCCGAAAAAAATCGAAAATTCCTCCAAAACAACTCCTGAAATTTGCATTACAGTAATTCCCGACAAAAACACTGTGAGGAGGAATGATCTGTGTGCGATGTTCCTGTTGTAAAAATGGAGAGAGCGCCTCCTTCCCCAAATAACAGCATAGCAATCTAAAGAAAATTTTTTCGGCAGAGCGGTCTCGTGATGACCGCCAATTGTGTGCCGGACCACGAAAGCGGATAAGGAGTTGACATGAAGTGGCGGCGGTTCTATACCGCAGAACCATTCCACTGTCGATCATCGCCCGGACACACAGCATTCTTGACAGCGGGGAAAGCCCTGCTGTTGTTATGCTGCTATAGAGAACGGAATGACTCTGCCTTTATCAAGTTTCCTCTGAGAAAAGCAGAGTCTTTTTCGATCAACACTGCCGATTTTGCGTATACACGCAAAGTTGGCAGTTGTTTTTTTGCGTTCTGTTACAGGTGTCTGCTGCGGTGCCGCAGTCCTCCGCTTCTGAATTTGACATTCTCAAATTTCAGAAGAACAGGAGGACTGCCTCATGGCAGAAGAAAGGAAATATTATGTCCGTGTCCAGGGAACACGGGTTGAAGTTACCAAGGAAGTATACCACGCCTTCTACAGCGTGGAACGCCACCTGCTTACATTGGACGAGAAAGATCAGCGGAATGGTAAGATCTTGTACAGCGATTTGGATACCGAAGATATGCTGGGTGAAGAAATGATTCCAGATTACGATGCGGTCAGTGTGGAAGATGCTGCGATTGCAAATGTTCTGTATCAACAGCTCCATCAGGCGTTAAAGCTGCTGCCGGAGTCAGAGCGTATGCTGATTCATGCTATCTACTTCGAAGGGTTCAGTGAGCGAAAAGTATCGAAGCGGACAGGAATCCACTACATGACGATACACAGCAGGAAAGTCAGTATCCTGAAAAAGCTGAAGGAACTGATGGATCAGTAAACCACAGCACCGGTCTGATATACGGCGGAGCAGGGATAGGCGCATTGGTCCTGTCCCTGCTCTTTTCATAAACAGTATTGTGCTGCTTCTATAGAACAAGGCGGATAAATTGATTGGATTGTTCCGGCTTTTCTCCTCTGATAGATATGATTCCAGTATCAGGGTGAATAAAGATAACGGGCAGATGCTTCTTCTCAGCATAGACAACCGCTTGGCCGATGCTGTTGTGAACCGTGCGGTCGTTATCATAAATAGCCATCAGGACGTCAGCGTGATCAATCATATAGCGGTTGCGCACCAAAAAACTGTTGTGCTGGTTATCTGTTCCGGTAACGATCTGCTCCACACTGTGAGAAAGCAGGAATTGGAGACGATTTCGATTCCTTTCATCCCACTTTGCATCATGATTGGGAAAGGGCATAACGACCACCAATTCAATGCCGGAATATTCCGGCTGTTCTTTTAATCGAAGCAGAATCTCTCCAGACCACTGGTCTGCCCCCAGACATCCGCCAACATAAAATCGCCGGACGCCCTGTTCATAGAGCGACGCGAATTGATCCCGCAGCCGTTTTTTCAGACGTTTACAGCCTGTCATCTTTTCTTTGTATCCAAATTTGAATCGAGTAGGCCGATGGCTAATTACTGCACAGGACTTCAAGTCCATTTCAAACACCTCTTTATTTTTATATATGCTTATATGAGCAGTTGCGCTTTTAAGTTATTATAACACAGACAAATTGCACTTACAATACAAGTATCAGACTTAGAGGAGTACTTGCTTATGATTGATTACAAAAATATCGGAGTACGGATCAGAGAGATTCGGAAAGAGCGAAAAATGACGCAGGAGCAGCTTGCAGAAGCGGTTCATGTCGGCACGACCCATATCAGCCATATAGAGACAGGGCATACCATCCCCAGCCTGCAAACATTTGTTGATATTATCAATGCCCTGCATTGTTCAGCAGATGAACTGTTGTGCATTGAAATTGCGGAAGCTAAACCGATTTTGAACAGCTGGCTGACTGAATTAGCCGTGGATTGCAGCAACATGGAGGTAAAGATGATTACTGAAATGGTTATTTCGCTGAAAGATTCTATGCGAAGGCTGCAAATCTGCAACAATTAATGGAATAGGATAAGGAGTGAACTTTGTTTCAGAAACGAAGTTTACTCCTTTTATTTTTCCTGTTTGAATAGACATTATAGAAGGATTTGCAGAGTACTGCAAGTCCATTTTTTTATGAAAAAAATTTTCGTGCAACTACCCCTTGAACTCGGCTTAGTAGTGAGGGGTATCGAATATCCCCCTCGTGAACCTTGAAAACTGAATAGCCGAAGATTGAGATACGTTACTGGCGGGGCCTCGTGAAGCGGGGCAAGCGACGCCGGAGGATGCGCGAAGACCACCTGTAGAAGCGAGAAAACAGAGAGAAAAATGATGAAGTTCTCCCTGAAAGCTTCTATCAAAGACGGCCAACAATAAGGTGCAGAGCGGTACCCATCCGTCCGAA
>CAMWQV010000545.1 GCA_947176425.1 uncultured Clostridia bacterium | reverse complement strand
TATTGATGCAGCCGCTGACGACCTCGTTGCCGGTCTCCGCATCCCTGGGAACGCTCTCACCCGTCAGGGCGCTGGTGTTCAGGGAGGTCTTTCCCTCAATAATCACGCCGTCGATGGGGATTTTTTCGCCCGGCTGTACCACGATAGTAGAACCGATGGCCACCTCATCCGGGTCCACCTGCTCCAGCTGTCCGTTCTCACCCTCAATATTGGCGTAGTCGGGGCGGATATCCATCAGTTCGCTGATGTTCCGGCGGCTCTTGCCCACGGCATAGCTTTGGAACAGCTCTCCGATCTGGTAAAACAGCATAACCGCTGTTCCCTCCGTATAGTCACCCAGCAGGATCGCGCCCACGGTGGCCACCGCCATCAGGAAGTTTTCATCAAAGACCTGCCGGTTCATGATGCCCTTGCCTGCTTTAATCAATATATCGTAGCCAATGATGAGATAAGGGATCATATACAGTACAAATTTCAGCGCACCCTCCACTGACAGCAGCGTCAGCACGAGGATGCACGCCGCCGCCGCGATAATCCGGATCAGAACTTTCTTCTGTTTCTTGTTCATAGGTCATATCCACTCCTTCCTCGGTGTTTCCGCGCACTCTTTCCGAAAGAAAAACGGGACAGTTCAGACAACTCCGGACTGTCCCATTTTCTTACAGATAGATCTCGCAGTCATCCTCCACTTTTTTGCAGTTAGCCAGCACGTTCTGCATGACCGCCTTCGGGTCAGCGCCGTCCTCAAATTCCACCGCCATCTTCAGCGTCATGAAATTTACCACCGCATCCTTCACGCCAGAGGTCTTCTTCGCCGCCTCCTCCATTTTGTTGGCACAGTTGGCACAGTCCACGTCGATTTTGTAGGTCTTTTTCATGTCAGCAACTCCTTTCTGTGATTATATTATCATATGAGCAATCATTCATTTGATAAGGCTATTATATCACACTCTCCACCGTTGTCAAGTACTATTTTCATTTTATTTTCGACCGGACAAAAAGGCACAGCTATCATAGAAGAGCAAGACTGAGCCTGGGGCGAGAATAACCTGCCCCAGGCTCTTTACGCATCTTAAAATCCAACTCTTTTGGTACTCCCAATGGAAAAGAGTGTCTGTTATTTATGCGCACATCTCATAGGTCTGCCACAAAATCGCCTCTGTAATGGCCGCGGAAGTTGCTCCATTAAATAGATTTCCATAAACAGGAATTTTCCCGACTGTTTGTTTCGCAATTTCCACACCAAGACGATTGGCAAATTGTTGTTTTACGAAGGAATCAATAAAAGCCTTGCTCCACGAAGCACCGCACGCCATAGAAAAGAGACTAACTGCTGTAATTGTCTCCGCCGTTAAAATACTAAGTCCCCCCTCAGGAGACTGCGCTGTTGCTGCGGCAGTGAACCCATGAGCTAGAGCCCAGCTGTGAATCCATAAATGTGCCCCTAACTTTGTCATGATATGTTTTCTCCTTTTTTAGTATTTCTGGATATGCAGACTCTGTTTTGTATACATTCTCACCTCCATCCTCTCACATAAACCCAAGTAACTTTGATGACGCGAAGGATATTGCGATGCTGCTTCAATATCGGTATTGACTTTTCCGATATATTGAACTATACTATTCCAAGATATATTTTTCAAGAATTTTTATATTCTATATTTATTATAATTTCAATGAATAAGAATATATTATTTTTAAGATTGTATTATATAAATATATTGGAGGTTAATTAAAATGACAAAATGCAGCGAAAATGAATGGCAGGGCGAGAAAGACCGCAGGGCAAGGAACCGAAAGGCAAGGTTATTGTATGAGCAAATATCAAAAAAACTGTTAAGAATCATGTCCATAAAGGGAATATCTCAAGCAGATATCCTGAAAACGTGCAGGGAAAATGGATATCCTATTGCTCAATCCGCTTTATCCAAAATTCTTTCCTACCCTAAAGCAAGCAGCTCCTCTGGAGATGCAGAGGAGTATGAAGCTTTTGAATCTGAGCCGCCGTATAGCATCACTCTTGCAAATTTCCTTCAGATATGCAAGGCCCTTGAGGTAAATCCGTCAGAAATTTTAGACGCCGACCCCTCCATTGACCTGGAAGATTTACCAAATCAACCAGATGTTCAATCCCCTAAACGATTTCCTTTAATTATAAATCCATCAGAAGATGAGTTTAAAGGATATCAAGGACTCTATCATTGCTACTTTTTCCCAACTATTTCCAGTGAAACACAGCTGCTTTATGGGACCCTCAATTTAGAGCCATCCCCAATGAATGATTACTGCAAGGCCACATTCAACCTGAATACAAACAAGTGCGACGATGAGGGAAAAACGATATATAAAAAATATACCGGCAAGCTTGCAATCTCCCCAAGAATGAGCTCCTGTTACTGTTTACTGGAAAACAAAAGAATCGGTGAGTTATGCTTTGTCGTTTTTCGGCATATGTATTTAAACAACGAGAGTTTAAAATGCCGGATTGCCGTGGCTGCGACAGCATCCGCCGGAGATAACCGCCGTCCTACCATTCACCGGATCCTTATAAGCAGCAGTATTATTCCTAATGAAAAAATGGAAATACTAAAAGCACAGTTACTTTTAAACTCATCAGACATCTTTATTTCGGCGGCAAACCTTGAAAAACTCAGGAATCAAGAAAATCCGCCCCTTCCCCAACAGGTTGCGGCTCTCTTTGATACGACCATTCCTAAAGAAGAATATTATAAATTATCAGAATTTCAAATCAGAGGCATTGATATTCCGCTAAAAGATAGGCTGCATGCGATTTGTATGCTGAGAAACGCCTCAACCTCTCCCAAATATAACAAGGTCGGCTCAAAAGCTGATGAGCTTATCTTCAACTACCTGACAGAATTATTTGAATCCTCTTCACCTGAAGAATAAAGTGGACGGCAGGCGTGCCTTTACCGCAGCATTGAAAAAACACATCAGCGGGCGGAAGGATGGAAACTGTCATAAGCATAAAGCGGACCGGAGTGAGCT
>CAMWQV010000544.1 GCA_947176425.1 uncultured Clostridia bacterium | reverse complement strand
AATTGCCCGGATTGCCACGTTCCTTCTGGCGGCGTCTGTTACGACCATTACCTTTCTTCCAATCCGGAGCGAATGGCTTGCTTACGGTCTTTTTGTTTTCATTGTCGCCTTTATCAGCGAAATCCTGGGCTGGCGGGCGACGGTCTCAACAAACGCGGTGATTGGTACACATTTTCTGATGAATCAGGATTTTTCACCGGAGTTCTTTCTGAATGAATTTCTGCTGGTGTTTATCGGGATTGTTTTTGCATTTCTTTTCAATATGGTGCAGGATATCCGGGGAGAAAAAAAGAACTTTGCCGAAAATATCCACCGGCTCGAACAGGATATGCAGGGGCTGATCGGAGAAATCGCAAAATATCTCTCCAATCAGCCCGCACGGGACGGCCTCTGGCAGGAATTGGCAGAAATCGAAATCCAGCTGCAAAAATGTATGGAGGAGGCTTACGAATACGAGGGAAATACGTACAAAGAGGACGCCGCGTATTATGCCCGGTATTTTGAAATGCGCCTGAACCAATGCCGTATTCTCCACAACCTCCAATATGAGATACAGAAGATTAAGAGCGTACCTTCGCAGGCGGCTGTCGTTGCAGAATATATCCAATATATGAACCAGTATGTAACGGAACTGAACGAACCAACGTTGCAGCTCCAGCATTTAGACGGTATCTTCCGGAAAATGAAGGGTGAACCGCTGCCCGCCAGCCGTGGGGAATTTGAGAGCCGCGCTGTTCTTTATCACATTCTGATGGACCTGGAGGAATTTTTGCTGGAAAAAAAGAAATTCATTAATCAAGAGGGTAAAAAGCCCAATTCCTAAATCATAGGCGCGCCGCGATGGATAAACTGTCCCGTTGTTTCCAGCACCTGTCCGTGGTCCACTGCCAATGTTCCCCTGAGATAGACCTGTTCAATACAGCCTTTGGTCCGAAAACCCTCATAGGGGGAGTAGTCCACATTCTGCACCTGATCCGCGGCGGTAATGCAGCCCTCTGCGTTCGGATCAAAGACAACGATATCTGCGTCGCTGCCGGGAGTGATCACGCCTTTTTGGGGCCAGCAGCCGTAGAGTCTGGCGGGATTTTCGCTCAGCACACGGCACATGTCCGCGGCGCTGATACGCCCTTTTGTTACGCCGTATGTATACAGCAGCAGGCCGCGGTGTTCCACCCCGGGCAGACCGCCGGGAATTTTCGTAAAATCGTACCGTCCCGCACGCTTCTGTGCTAACGTAAAGGAACAGTGGTCGGTAGCGACTGTTTGTATCTCCCCATTTTTCAGAGCCTCCCAAAGCGCGTCCTGATCCTCTTTTTTGCGGATAGGCGGTGCGCAGACGAACTTGGCAGCCTCCAGATAATCCGGCGCGTCATACACGCTGTCCTCCAACAGCAGATACTGGGGGCATGTCTCTACAAATACGGTCTGTCCGCGTTTCCGGGCGGCGCGGACTTCCTCCAGACTCTCCCGCGCTGACAGATGCACGACAATCACCGGCACACCGGCTACCTGTGCCAGACGCAGCAGGTGCCCTACCGCTTCTGCTTCCAGCGGCGCGGGACGGGTCCGGGGATGGGACGCAGGCGAAAGACGCCCTGCCGCTTTTGCGTCCGAAACCAGCGCGTCGATCAGCCCGCTGTTCTCACAGTGGACGCCCGCGATTCCGCCTATTTCTTTCAAACGCAGCAAAGCACGGTACATATCCCCTTCCGGCAGCATCATCGCCGGATACGTCATATACATTTTGAAGGAAGTGATCCCCTGCGCCGGCATTTCGCCGAGTTCTTGAAAGATTGTCTCGTTCCAATCGTCAACCGTCATATGGAAGCCATAGTCACAGACCGCACCAGCCGCCTTTTCCTGCCAGCGGCGCAGGCCGTGAAAAAGCGTCTCACCCTTGTCCGGAGCGGCAAAATCAATGACTGTTGTCGTTCCGCCGCGGAGCGCTGCCCGGCCTCCGGTCCGAAAATCGTCCGCGGTGATCGTCCCGCCGACCTCCAGATCAAAATGCGTATGTCCGTCGATAAAGCCCGGAAACAGCAGACGCCCTGTACAGTCCACCACCCGCGCCCCCTGTGCGGACAGGTCCGGTCCGGTCTGCACGATCACGCCGTTTTCCAGCAGCACGTCAGCTTTTGACACTCCCGCCCCGGATACAATCTCTCCGCCTTGCAGCAATGTTTTCATCCGCGATCCTCCTCGTTTGATAGAAATGTTGAGGTCAGTATAGCATATTTCCGGTAACATATCCAGTAGAGCGGGGGAAAATTAGTAAAATTTTCTCAAACTTTTCATAAAAATCCACTAGCCAAACAGCGAAAGATGGTTTATAATCTCCGTTGTGCATAGGCGGCGCGGCCCCAATCCATGCCGACCCGCAGTCCGCCCGATAATTTTTACTTAATTTAGGAGGAACCTTGGCAATGAGACACTACAATAAGCTGCTGGCTGTACTGCTGGCAATGGCCATGACTATGGGCATGACCGCTACCGCTTTTGCGGATAACAGCGAAGCGGCGAATAATGGCAGTGATACGTCTGTTTCTGACGTGGCTGACAAGGATGCGGACAAAAAAGACGAGTCTGACGCCGCTGACAGCGATACGGACAAGAAGGACGAGTCTGACGCCGCTGGCAGTGAAACGGACAAGAAGGACGAGTCTGACGCCGCTGGCAGCGATGCGGACAAGAAGGACGAGTCTGACGCCGCTGGCAGTGAAACGGACAAGAAGGACGAGTCTGACGCCGCTGGCAGCGATGCGGACAAGAAGGACGAGTCTGACGCCGCTGGCAGCGATACGGACAAGAAAGACGAGTCTGACGCCGCTGGCAGCGATACGGACAAGAAAGACGAGTCTGACGATGCTGCCTCTCCTGTAGAGATGAATTACAGCGATGTTACCGATAAAAACTGGTTCCATGGCGCTGTGGCATTTGTGACAGAGAAGAAGCTGATGGACGGCCTGACTGAGACAACCTTTGGCCCCAGCGAAGATATGACCCGTCAGATGC
>CAMWQV010000543.1 GCA_947176425.1 uncultured Clostridia bacterium | reverse complement strand
ATGTTACTACACCCTATTTGATCGCTACTTTCACCGGCAACGTGAACAACTTCAACGTCATCTACCTGCTCTCCGAAGGCCAGCCTGTTACCGACCTGGCTTCCACCGCCGGAGCAACGGACCTGCTGGTCACCTGGCTCTACAAACTGACCATCGACAAGCAGTATTACAATATCGGCGCGGTGGTAGGCATCCTGACCTTTATCATCCTGGCTGTCGGTTCGCTGCTGACCTACCGCAACAGTAAGTCTTACAAAGAGGAAGGGGGATTCTAAGCATGAAAACGAAAAGCGCCAAAAAGACCAAGATGATCAACAATATCATCGTCCATGTGGTGCTGGCGATCCTTGCCGCCATCTGGGTATTTCCGGTGCTGTGGGTCGTTATGACCAGCTTTCGGGCGGAAAAGGGGTCCTATGTGTCCACTTTCTTCCCCAAGTCCTATACGCTGGATAACTACATCAAGCTCTTTACTGATACAACGATTCTGAATTTCCCTAAAATGTTTATGAATACGCTGGTCGTAGCCATTTTCTCCTGCCTGCTGTCCACTTTCCTGCTGCTGAGCGTATCCTACTGTCTCAGCCGTATGCGGTTCAAGATGCGCAAGCCCTATATGAATATGGCAATGGTTCTGGGTCTGTTCCCCGGCTTCATGTCCATGATCGCGGTATATTTCATCCTCAAGGCGGTGGGCCTCACCGAAGGAAATCTGGTCCGTGTCGCGCTGGTGCTGTGCTATTCCGGCGGCGCGGCAATCGGGTTCCAGGTGGCAAAGGGATTCTTTGATACCACGCCCTACGCCATCGATGAAGCCGCTATGCTGGACGGCTGCACCCGCTGGCAAATCTTCACCAAGATTACCCTGCCTCTGTCCAAACCCATTGTTATTTATACGATCCTGACTTCCTTCATCAATCCCTGGGTAGACTTCATTTTCGCACGGGTCATCTGCCGCGCCAACGCCGACCAGTACACGGTTGCCATCGGTCTGTGGCGGATGCTGGAGAAAGAGTATATCGACAACTGGTATACCTGCTTTGCCGCAGGCGCGGTACTCATCTCCATTCCCATTGCGCTGCTGTTCCTGAAACTGCAAAAGTACTATGTCAACGGCACCGGCGGCGCAGTCAAAGGATAACGAAACACACTTCCTTATATGGGCGCAGCGCCATTCCGGACTGCGCCCTCTCTTTATATTGATGATTATGACAACTATGACAACAAATACAAGACAATATTTTAATTCATCTGAATTTGAACAGGAATATCATTGCAGCGTTCCCCTGGGCGCGTTTCCATCGGCTGCTGGAACGGTTTTTCGCCTGTGGGCTCCCACGGCGGAGGCGGTGACGCTGCGGCTCTACCGGACCGGCGACGGCGGACAGGCGGAAGAAATTCTCAATCTTTCGCCTGCCGGACGGGGTCTGTGGACCTGCGAGGACTGCCGGAATCTGGACGGCGTGTATTACGACTACGAGGTATCTGTAGACGGTATTTCCCGCGTGACCGCCGACCCCTACGCGAAAGCCTGCGGTCTTAACGGCCAGCGGAGTATGGTATTGGACCTCTCCCGCACCGATCCGGACGGCTGGGCTTTCGACCGTCCCCCCGCGCCGAAACCTGAAACGGTCATCTACGAAATACACGTTAAGGATTTTTCCTGGGACCTGGCCTCCGGCGTACCGGCGCAGTACCGGGGCAAATTCAAAGCACTCTGCCAGCCTGATACGACCCTCGACAACGACGGCGTCCATCCCACCTGCCTCGCCTATCTGCGGGAACTGGGCGTGACCCATGTACAGCTCATGCCGGTGTTCGACTACGGTTCTGTCGATGAGAGCGGCGGGCCGGACGCGTTCAACTGGGGATACGATCCGGTCAACTACAACGTCCCGGAGGGTTCGTATTCAACCGATCCGCGCCGTGGAGAAGTCCGGGTGCGGGAGCTGAAAGAAGCGGTGCAGTCCCTTCATCAAAACGGATTTCGTGTCATTATGGACGTGGTCTATAATCATACCTATCATCTGGACTCCTGGCTCTGGCGGACGGTTCCCTGGTACTACAGCCGCCAGCGTTCAGACGGAAGTCCCTCCAACGGTTCCGCCTGCGGGAACGATATCGCCACGGAACGAAGCATGTGCGCCAAATATATTTTAGACTCCGTTCTGTACTGGGCGGAGGAGTACCATATTGACGGATTTCGATTTGACTTGATGGGGCTGCTTGATGTAAAATTGATGCAGGATATCCGGCGGTCGCTGGACCTGCGGTGGGGGCGCGGTGAAAAGCTGCTCTTCGGCGAACCTTGGTCCGCTGCCGTTACCGACGCCCGTCCCGGAACGCATCTGGCCGGTAAAGAAGGCTTAAAGCTGCTGGACCTGGAAACCGGCGCGTTCTGCGACGCCACCCGGGATGCAGTAAAAGGCCCGATTGCGGCGGACAAAGGAACGGTTCCGGGCTTTGTCAACGGCGGCGGTCTGAACGCCCAGACACTGCTCAACTGCGTTCGGGGCTGGGCAGGCGCGCCGGGACCGTTTTCCGCGCCCTCCCAGACCATTACCTATCTGTCCTCCCACGACGACTGGACGCTGTGGGATAAGCTGGTGCTGACGATGGACCCCCAGCGGCGTTTCGACCGTCTGTCCCCTGCCCTGCTGCGTGCCAACCGGCTGGCGGCGGCAATCTGCTTCACCTGTCAGGGACGGCTGTTTCTGTTGAGCGGAGAGGAGTTCGCCAGGACCAAACAGGGCATACGGGATTCCGTGTGTTCGCCGGTGCAGATCAACCGTCTGGACTGGCGCCGGGCGTGGGAAAACCGGGAATTGGCAGAGTATTACCGGGGCCTGATCGCGCTGCGGATGCGTCTGCCGGGTTTGCAGGACAAATCCCCACAGGCCGGGGCGCGGATCATGAACGCGGCGGAACCGTGCCAGGACTGCGTGACATTGTACGTGGATAATGGGGACGGTATCTGGAAGCGGCTGTTTCTCGCTTACAATGTCCGGCAGGATAC
>CAMWQV010000542.1 GCA_947176425.1 uncultured Clostridia bacterium | reverse complement strand
CGTGGCTTTGCCGCTCCCTGCGGTCGCTCTTTCCTGCACATCCGCGCAGGAAGTATTGGGCGCAGAACGCGCCTGTTGCAAGAGTATCGGGGACCGATCACGTCAAGAAAGGGCCTGCTGGATTTGAGAGCAAACCTGCCCCATATCCACAAGTACAGTATGCTTTGTCTGTAAAATGTACTCGCTTATTTCCTTCGCAGACGGAGAGCCTGACAGGTTACAAACACAGAAGTCTGAACGATCTATCGCATCAGTATTTATCCCGGTCTGGATGGCTTCTGTACTGCAAAAAATCCTATCCGGTTCCATATGTTTTTTCAGCACATACATGAACCCGGAGTGTTGGTCCCCGGCGGCGATCTCAAAATGCGTTACACCACACCTGGACAGCAGAAAGCTGACAATATATTCAAACGTATTTAAGGATTCATATGTAACCGTGCCTGCTGAAAAAATACTGCATACCGATTTCCGCTGTTCCCGACATTCAGCCGACAAATAAACATACCGGCTGTGCATACTTTGGCGCAGCGTTCTGCATCCATGATTTAAGACTTGCGCCAATCTGTTCCTGCTGATGCCTATAGCCTCTGCAACTTCTTTGGGACTGTTGCCGTCGTTCAGCCGCTCAAAGATAAGGCGTTCTCTGTCATTCATTTTTGGTGTTCTATCCAGGATTGCCTGTGCCGTGTCTGCATTTGCGATATCAATAATTTGCAGGTCCTCTTTGTTTTGAGCATAATCGAGAATATGATTTCCCTGTTCATAGAAAGTTCTATACAGGCAGCTAATCAGATGGGTAGATTGCCGGATAAGCCACCGTATAACATTCTTATAATCGCTGCTGTTAAGGTCTTTCTGTTTTGGATAGATAATTCTGTCAATCAAATACCTAGGTATGTCGCCTGTCTGGTTCTTCCTGTAATCTTCTTCGGGGATAACAAGAGTGAGCGTCACTTTCTCTGGATACTTTGCCCTCGCTTTCAGCACAGCCAGAAAGCACTTGCTGTAAAAACTGTTGTGGAGAAAAATCAGAAAATCCGTTTTCTCATTTTCCGTCACAATGCGGTCAATGCCGCTTTGCAGCATGAAATCAATCTCGGTATCGTATATCTGATTATGCCCTAAAAATGTACAGACTGCCATTGATATGTCCCTCCCTTTTGCTAATCTGCCCTGCTCTGGCAGATAGTCATGTCCTTTTTCAGCAGCAGAAAATCTTTCCCGGCATCTGGGAAAATCGTAATCACATTGTCCAATGATATATTTGGCTCGACCTCTATCCCCAATTCCGTCAACAGCGCAGAGAACAAGTCATTCTTACCGGACTGCTCCTGATGATTTATCAGGCAGACGTATTCAGGAGCGGCATCCCATAAGGCGTTCATTAACGCTTGTTTGTCGATCACAAGCCCCGCCCACTCCGACCGCGCCCGCATCATTTCATAAAGCGGGATACAACTGATCTTCATGGGGAAAAATATGTAGCCCAGGGTATTCTCTATGTTGTGTGCCTTATCGTATTCTGTCTGTTCTCCCAGCTTCTCCGCGACGTTAGACAGTTCGCTTGACCACACAGGATAACAGACCGCCAGGACTTCTTCACACTGATCTGTTTCAATCCAATAGACACCATTATCCAAGACCCAATGCCGGATAGTACATCCTCTTGATGTGCAGAGCGAAACCGGGAACGCGCCGAAATAGTCCGGGAAGGATTGGGCCGCAAAAAAGGCAGTAACGCGAAGCGGTTCGTCCAGCGATAAATTATTTTGGGCGCGGTACTTTGCGACCTCAAATTTGATGATCTGATACGTCTCATCATCCGTTGAGAAAAGCCACAGGCCCGACAGCTTGCGCCCATAGGATTTTGCTTTTAAGGGAATTGGAGATTCCTCCATAACTGCATAATAGTCCCTGGGCAGCAGTTCATCCTCTTCTTTCGCGCTCAGAAGGTAGATGCCAGGACATACCTGTTCTTTTTCTGCGATTGGCCCAAGCTCATTTTCCAAGTCAGGCAGTTCTTTGAAATCACACATTACAGCCTGTCTCCTTCCTGTTCTACGCATAGACTATATAAAGTCCTCTTGTTTTGGATTATACACCCTTCGTTTGCAAAAGTCTATATAAAGTCGTTCTTTTTCTTTGCTGGTGAGTAAACTGAAATAGACTTTATATAGACAGGGGGCGTTATAGATGGATACACAGAAACAAGTGGCGCTTCGCATTCAACAGCTCTGTGCAGCACATGGCTATAACATCAATTCTTTAGCGAGAAAATCCGGTATTCCACCAACAACAGTGAAGAACATTCTATATGGCACCAGCCGCAACCCTGGCGTCATTACAATCAAACTGTTGTGTGATGGACTTGGAATCTCACTTTATGATTTCTTTGATACCGATGCGTTCAAAACGGTTGAGCTGGAAGATATCGAGTAACAAAAAAGACGGCCTCATACCAGAATGAACGGTATAGGGCCATTTTGTAGTCACCGTTCTGCTAAAAGTTTTCATACGCTGCTGCGTATATCTTCTATTATACATATTTTTCAGAATTACGCAAGTGCGTATACGCTTCTGCGCATAATATTTTATCCTCTATAGGGGTGATATTATGCAGATGAAAGAAGCTGTTGTAAAACGGTTCCAGGATTTATGCCGACAGCGGGGAATTAAATACAATGAACTAGCCACACTATCCGGCGTAACACCATCCACCGTGTACAGTATGATGGACAATAATCGAAAAGACGTTTCCGTTGTAACCGTAAAGAAACTGTGTGATGGCCTTGATATATCAATACCGGACTTTTTCAATGATATGATCTTTGAAATGCTGGAACCCGAAATCAAATAACTCCCGGATTGACTACGCCCTCCTTTACTGGGCGTAGTTTTTACTATTTCCAAGTCACTATAAAAATATAGTTTATAAAAAACTACCATATTATAATATATTAAAATTACTTCTGTCAAGCTAAACTATAAAAAAGAAAGATGGGTGACATTATGG
>CAMWQV010000541.1 GCA_947176425.1 uncultured Clostridia bacterium | reverse complement strand
CCTGCGGCGGATGCCTGTGCTGCTATTTGTTAGGCTCAATTTCTCTGGATTTTTTCAATCCTTCTGCAGTTGCCTCTATAACGGCCAGTTCTCTTTCATCCAGCGAATCAAGAAGCGAATCTATCCGCTGTCGGCGTTCACTTTCTTTACTGTGCTGCCCTGGAAAGAAAAAGCGATCTACGGAAATATCCAGCAAAGTGACTATATGGTAAAAGGTATTCAAACTGGGGTGCTGGCCCCGTGTTTCCAGATACATGACCGTATGAGAGGTTCGATCAATAAGCTGGGCAAGATATTCCTGCGTCCAGCCCATACTTTCCCGTTTTCGCTTGATTTCCTGACCAAGCGGCCGGAAGTTGAACCGGGTTTGTTTATCGTACATTTTTATATCACCCTACATCATTCTACATTGTAGGAAAGGATATGAAAACAAAATAAAATTCTATATTGGGTACTATTTTATTCTATGTTATTGTAAATAAAAATCAGGTGCGCTATAATAAACCCTCCACTATAACACCAGCCTTGAAAAAACGGATAAAATTGTGCTGTAGGAGGTGAATGGTTTGACCATATATAGAACTTCAGAAGTTGCAGCAGTCATTGGAGTACACCCGAATACAGTACGGCTATATGAAGAATGGGGACTAATCCCGGCAGCGGAGCGACAGTCGAATGGCTATCGTGTTTTTACCGCATTTCATATCCAGCAATTCCTTCTTGCCCGAACTGCGTTTCAAATTGAAGTGCTCCAGGGCGGCCTGCGGAAGAAAATTGTTGATGTTGTAAAATTGTCAGCAAAAAGCGATTTTACCAAAGCGATCTTACTCACGCAAGAATATATTGCTGATGTGCGAACAGAGCGTAGCCATGCGGACGAGGCCATCCACATTGTCCGGCACATACTATCCGGAGAAACATCAGATACTCCCATTTTGATGAAGCGTAAAGAGGTATCAGATCATCTTGGTATCTCGATGGACACTTTGCGAAATTGGGAAATGAATGGGCTTCTGAATGTCAAAAGGAGGCAGAACGGTTATCGCATTTACACAGAGCAGGACATAAAGCATTTGAAGATCATTCGTTCTTTGCGGTGCGCCAACTACTCGTTAGAGGCCATTTTGCGGATGCTCCAACAGCTATCCCAAAATCCGGATGTCGATATAAAACTGGCGCTCAACACGCCACGGCAGGATGATGATATTATTTCTGTCTGCGACAAGCTGATTACTTCCCTTACATCAGCAGAAAGAAATGCGCTGAAAATACTGGATATGCTTCAAAAAATGAAAGAGCAATTTTAGAAACCCTCCATCTTACCACCAGAGTTTTCTCTGGTGGTATTCTTTTACCATCACGAAAAGGAGGTGCTTAAAAATGGATAAGAAAAAAATCGGTTGGTGTATCACTATCCTTGGCGTTGTTGTTGCAGCGTGTATTCTTTTGCTTAAATAAAAAACCTGCTTGTCGGGCAGTCATCCATTATGGATAACTGCCCGTAATAATTTTGAAACTCTCCATCTTACCACCAGAGTTTCCTTTAGTGGTATCCTTTTATCATCACAAAAAGGAGGTATCAGCGTGGAACAAGTTTTGAAAGTCGAGAGCGTCACCAAGTCTTACGGTGCGCTTCTCGCAGTAGACCATGTAAGTCTGTCAGTAATGCGCGGGACGGCCTTTGGGCTGCTGGGAGCCAACGGAGCCGGGAAAAGCACGACCATTGAATGTATCCTGGGAACAAAGCGGGTGGATAGCGGGAGTGTGTCTGTTTTGGGCCTTGACCCTCGCCAGGACCGGCGGCGCTTATTCCAGCAGGTAGGGGTTCAATTCCAAGAGTGTGACTATCAACCGGAGATCAGAGTTTCAGAACTGTGTGAAGAAACCGCCTGTCTTTACAAGGCTCCTGCTAACTGGAAATTGCTATGTGCGAAGTTCGGAATTGAGGACAAAATCGGAGCATCCGTCAAGAGTTTATCCGGCGGTGAGCGCCAGCGCCTTTTCATTGTTCTGGCTCTGATCCCAAAGCCCAAAGTCGTTTTCCTGGACGAGTTGACAACCGGGCTTGACGCAAGGGCGCGGCGAGGTGTTTGGAAAATTCTAAAGGAGCTGAAAGACGATGGATTGACTATTTTCTTGACCTCCCACTTCATGGACGAGGTGGAGGCCCTCTGTGATGAGATTTGTATTCTCCGGAAGGGGCGAGCCATGTTCTACGGAACTGTGGCACAGGCAAAAGAAAGAAGCGGCTGCGATAACTTTGAGGATGCCTATCTGAAATTATCTGGAGAGGAGGCGGACATACAATGAAAACCTTTTCTACCCTGTTAAAAAACGAACTGAAATTGAATATCCGGAATATGAACATGGTGATTTTCGCCATTATCCTGCCCTTGGTTGTGTTGGTGATTCTTGGATTCTTGTACGGGACAAGTCCAGCGACTGATAGCGCAGGCTATACATTTCTGGAGCAATCCATTGGTGCGCTGTGTGCGATCTCCGTCTGCGCTGGTGGATTGATGGGCCTGCCGCTGGTGGTATCGGAGTACCGGGAGCGAAAGATTCTCAAACGATTCCAAGTTACGCCCATTAGCCCTGTCATGCTGCTTGCCGTAGAATTTCTGATCTATGTAATCTATGCCTTGGTATCTCTCCTAACGCTGCTCTTGGTTTCGATGGTGTTTTGGGGCGTTCGGATGGACGGCTCCTGGGTGGCCTTTATAGGCAGTTGGATTTTAACCACTGTGTCTACATTGAGCATCGGCATGATGGTAGGTGGAATTGCTAAAAATGCCAAAACCGCAAGTGTTATCGCCTGCATCCTTTATTTCCCTATGCTCATTTTTTCTGGCGCAACACTACCTTTTGAAGTTATGCCAGAGATCATGCAAAAGGTTATCAGCGTATTTCCTCTGACGCAAGGCATTCAGCTATTGAAAGCGACTTTCCTCTGATTAGCGGTCGACCAAATTGAACTTCCTATCATCGAGTTGGTATGCGTAACCCTTGTGTGTTCAGGAAT